>DATNBJ010000122.1:0-15701 GCA_035572055.1 Thermoleophilaceae bacterium
CGGTGCGGCGGTGGGCCCTGGCGGTGTTGCGCAGCGTGTAGTCCACGCCCTGCGTGACGCCGGGCGCGTCCGTGGCGCACTTGATGATCGCCGCCTTCACGCCCGTGTCGCCGATGCCCTCCTCGATGTCCTTCACGAGGAAGTCCTCCACACGCTCGCCGCCGCGGCCCTCGAACTGGGGCTCGATCTCCCGGAACAGGAAGAACAGCGGGACGTCGTTCATCGTGTAGAAGCCTGTGCTGACGACGATGTTCACGTCGCTCTGCTCGGCCACCCGCTTGACGAGCGGCACGTTGCGGCCGATGCCGACCGCGGTGCGGTCGACGATCGTGTCGACGCCCTTGGCCTTCGCCGTCGCCAGCTTGCGCACGGCGTCCTCAACCCGCTGATCGGGGTCGCCGAAGGTCTGCGGCCAGTTACGGCCCACCTCGGCGTCGGTGAGGAACACGTGCTCGGTCATGAGCGTGAATCCGAGCTCGCTCGAGTCCACGCTGTCGCCGCGGGCGGTCGGGACCGCGGTCACTCGCCGTCCTCCCGGTGCGCCTTCACGAGCTGGTTGAGCGTGGCCCTGCTGCCGTGCTTCGGCTTCCAGCCGAGCTCCTTCCTGGCACGGTCCGTCTTCATCAGCACCTCCTTGCGCACGGAGTGGATCCAGGACAGCTGGGCGGGTGTGGGCAGCTTTGCGATCACCTCCGCGGTGAGGTCCACCGCGAGCTCCGGGATCGGAACGGAGTACCAGCCCATCGCGGCGGCGAGGTCGCGCATCCGGAGCGTGCCGCCGCCGGCCAGGTTGTACGCGCCGGGCGTTCCCTTGCCCAGCACGCCAGCCACGAACGCCGACGCCACGTCGTCCTCGTGCACGAGCTGGAAGCGCGTGCCGGGGTCGGGGATCACCGGCTTGAGGATCGGCAGCGCGCCGATCACCCGGGCGATCGCGTCCGGCATCGAGTCCGCGATGCGCACGTACGGAATCTCGTCGAGCAGCGTCTGGGCGCGCGGGCCCGCGACGATGCAGGGGCGGAACACGTAGGCGCCGGTGCGCCTCTTGTTCTTCAGGACCTCCTCGAGGACGCCCTCCACCTCGGCCTTCTGCTGTGAGTAGAAGTGCTCCTTCGTGCCGCGCGCGGGCACGTCCTCGGTGAGCCAGTCCGGATTGTCCTGGTGGAAGCCGTAGGCGGCGACGCTCGACGCGTAACAGATGCGCTGCGCACCGGCCGCCACCGCCGCCTCGAACACGTTGCGCGAGCCGTCGACGTTGATCTCCTTCGTGGCGTCGCTCGCGGTGAGGATCGCGAATGCGAGGTGGACGACCACGTTCGCGCCCTTCACGGCGTCCTTCACGCTGGCCGCGTCGCGCACGTCGCCCTGGCGGTACTCGGTCTTCTTCCAGCCCGCGTCCTTCGGATCGAACGGCCGCCGCGCCATCCCGACGATCCGCTTCACCCCGCGGGTGCGCTCGAGCGCCTCCATGATCGCGATCCCGAGATCGCCCGTCGGGCCGGTGACGGCGACGGTGAGTCCCTCTGTGGGCACCTAGTCGTCCTCGTAGCCCGGCTCGCCCGGCAGCACCACGCGGGCCTGGCCGCCCTCCACGAGCACTCGCGGCTGCACGGGCCGGACCTTGCGCGCTCGGGCGTCCTCCAGCGTCTCCGCCACCGAGCCGAACCTGGCCAGGTGCTCGAGGTGCTTGATCGTGGGGAAGACCAGCAGCAGCTCGCCGTTCGCGTACTCCTCGAGTGCCGCGCTGGGGGTGAGCCAGCGCACGTCGACGCACTCCTCGCCGTCGCACACCGGCTCGGCGTCCGCCGGCGCCTCGACCACGAAGAACCAGGTGTCGAAGCGCACGTCCACCTCGGCGGGCGTGATCCAGCGCGAGAAGGGCACGAGGTCCGCGTGCTCGGCGATCGAGACGCCCGCCTCCTCCTCGAGCTCGCGGGTCGCGGTCTCGGAGGGGGCGGCATCCTCGTCGTGCACGGCGCCGCCGGGGAACACCCAGGCGCCGCCCATGAAGCGCGCATCGGGGTTGCGCTGGACGAGCAGAACCTCGGGCCCCGGGTCGCGCAGGACCATCACGGACGCCGCCGGCCGCGCGGGCTTCACCGCCCCGGTGTTCAACCGCTCGCCCGGCCCCGGACGGTCGTAACGGGGCGCGCCGTCAGTCATGGCGGCAGCCTACTCTCGCTAACCTGCCGGGACCGTGGAGGCAGCAACCCAGCAGCTATGGATCTGCGAGTCGTGCGGATTCATCTACGACCCCGCCGAGGGCGATCCGGACGGCGGCATCCCGCCCGGCACGCCCTTCGAAGCGATCCCGGACGACTGGTATTGCCCGGTGTGCGGGGCTCGTAAGAAGGACTTCTCCCCTTACGACGGCTAGCCGGGCGCGGCATATCTGAGCTGCTCGGCGTCCTCGGGCCTTGCTTGGCTGCTCGCCAAGCTTCGACCCTGCGTCCTCGATCAGCTTGATCTGTCGCGCCCGGGAGGCCCGTCGTCTCCGGCTCGCGCCGCCCGCTCACTCGGGTGGACGCCGAGCGAGGTGACGAGGCCGTCCTCGATCGTCCAGACGTGCCAGACCGGAGCGTCGACCGGCTCGCCGCTTTCCACCAGGTGGCCGGTCCAGCGAGTCTCCACGACCACCACGCCGCCGGGCAGCTCCTCGTAGCTCTGCGGCTCGAAGCGGACGTCCGTGAATCTCTGGCTGAGAGTCTCGACCGCCTGACGCATGCCCTCGTGCCCGTCGAAGTCGTCGGCGGTTCCGACCAGCGGCCGGCTCTGCGACATACGGACGTCCGGGTGGAAGTGGTCGAGCGCCAGGTCCCCCGCGTTGAAGCGCTCGTAGGTGCGACGTACGAGCCTCACGTTTTCCGGCTCCACCCGCCGGAGTATGGCTACGCGGCCGCGAGCTGCCTAGCGTCGGTGGCGGCGACGATCGACTCCCAGACGATCACCACGAGCCGTTCGAGGTCGGCGTCCGAGATCGCGAGCGGCGGCATCAGGACGACCACGTCGCCAAGCGGGCGGATGATCGCGCCGCGCCTCCGCGCCTCGAGGGTGACCTGGTGGCCCATCCGCGCCTCGACCGGGAAGCCGGCCAGCTCGATCCCGACCATGAACCCGCGCCGGCGGACCTCCTTCACCATCGGGAGCTCGTCGACCGGCTCGAGCAGCCGCCCGAGCAGCTCGATCTTCGGCTGCAGCCGCTCCAGCGTGCGCTCCTCCTCGAACACGTCGAGCGTGGCGAGCGCCGCGGCACACGCGAGCGGATTCCCCGTGTAGGTGTGGCCGTGGAAGAAGGTCTTGAACTCCTCGTGCTCGCCGAGGAAGCCCGCGTACACGCGATCGGTGGTGAGCGTGGCCGCCAGCGGCATGTAGCCGCCCGTGAGCCCCTTTGCCAGGCAGAGGAAGTCGGGCGCGACGTCCTCGTGCTCGCACGCGAACATGCGCCCGGTGCGGCCGAAGCCCACCGCCACCTCGTCGCAGATCAGGAAGACGCCGTGGCGGTCGCACAGCGCGCGCACGTCGCGCAGGTAGCCCTCGGGGTGCACGATCATGCCCGCAGCCCCCTGCACGAGCGGCTCGATGATCACCGCCGCCACCTCGTCGCCGTAGATCGCCAGCATCCGCTCCAGCTCCGCTGCGTCGCCCGGCTCCACCTTGTGGGTGTCGAACAGCAGCGGCCGGTACATCGAGTGAAAGAGGTCGATGCCGCCGACCGACACGGAGCCGATCGTGTCGCCGTGGTAGGCGTCGCGCATCGTGATGAAGCTCGTGCGCTTCGCGTCCTCGCCGCCACGCTGCTGCCAAAACTGGAACGCCATCTTCACGGCGATCTCCGTGGCCGTCGAGCCGCTGTCCGAGTAGAAGACGCGCAATAGTCCCCTCGGCGCGATCTCCACGAGGCGACGTGCCAGCTCGATGGCCGGCGGGTGCGAGAGGCCGAGCATCGTGGAGTGCGCCACGTTGTCGAGCTGCTGGCGCACCGCGGCGTCGATGCGCGGGTGCCGGTGGCCGTGGACGTTGCACCACAGCGACGAGACGCCGTCGATGTAGCGGTTCCCGTCGACGTCGATCAGGTCGGTGCCCTCGCCGCTCTGGATGATCAGCTGCCGCTCGCCCTCCCAGCCACGCTGCTGGGTGAACGGATGCCAGACGTAGCGCCGGTCGTCGTCCGCGAGGCTCACCGGGGGCAAGCTAGCTCTCGCGGTGGTCGGAATCAGAGCTGCGCCACGGCGGCGGCGGCCTCGACGTCCGCGAGATCGCCCGCGTGCCTGGGAACGTGCCGCCAGCAGATCGCGCCGTGGCTGTCCACCGCGTACATCCCCGCCTGCTGCCAGCGCGTGCCCGCCGGATGGCGGTGCCCGATCCCGCGCCGCTGCATCCTCACAACGCTCGCCAGCGACCGAGGGCCGGCGAAGTGCGCGAGGCTCGAGCGCCCGAGTCCCCAGGCGGCATAGAGCTCGCGCGGCTCGTCGATGATCAGCTCGAGCTCGCGGCAGGCGCCCACGGCCGAGCACCAGCGGTCGGTGGCCTCGAGGGAGGCGTGGCTCACGGCGATCCAGCGGATCTCCGGGTTCAGCTCGGCCACGCGCGTGAGCTCCCGCATCGTCGATTCGGCGAACGGACAGCCCACGTGACGCAGGAACGCGATCACCGCCGGCCCGTAGACCTGACCGAGCGGCGGCGCGTCCGGCGCCGGATCGCCGATCGCCGGCAGCGGCGCCAGCTTGAGCTGCGGCGGAGGTATGAAGGTGCGAGGATCCATCCCTGGAGGGCGGAGCGCTCCGCCCTCGACGAGAGGAGGAGCGATGAGCTACAGACGGTACCGGTTGGGCAGCTACCGGGAGATGCGCGACCAGCATCGCTGGGAAGTGCCCGAGCGCTACAACATCGCCGCCGACGTCTGCGACAAGCACCCCCGCGACCGCCTCGCGATGATCTGGGAGGACTGGCAGGGAAACGAGCGCCGGGTGCAGTTCGGCGAGCTCCAGGACCTCTCGGCGAAGTTCGCGAACGTGCTGCAGGCGCACGGGGTCGAGCGCGGCGACCGCGTGGCCACGCTGCTCCCCTCGCTGCCCGAGACCGCCGCCGTGTTCCTCGGCAGCTACAAGTCCGGCGCGATCCTGCTGTCGATGTCCGTGCTCTACGGCGACGAGGGCATCCAGCACCGGCTGCGCGACTCCGGCGCCAAGGCTCTCGTGACCGACACCAAGAACCGCCACCGCATTCCGGACGGTCTGGCCGAGGTGATCTTCGTGCTCGAGTCCCCCGACGGCGGCGAGCGCCAGGCGGGCGACATCGACCTGGCGGATGCGCTGGAGAAGGCCTCGTCCAGCTACGAGACCGTCGACACCGCCGCCGACGACCCGGCCCAGCTCTACTACTCCTCCGGCACCACCGGCCAGGCCAAGGGGATCCTGCACGCCCACCGCTACCTGCTCGCGCACGAAGAATTCGAGTTCTGCCACGACGTGCAGGACGGCGAGCTGTTCCACGGCTCGGGCGAGTGGGCGTGGGCCGCCGGCATCTGCCCGCTGCTCGGTCCGTGGCGCTACGGCGCGGTGCAGTTCGTGTACGCGCGCAAGGGCGGCTTCGATCCCGAGGAGCAGCTTCGCGTTCTGTCGAAGAACGGCGTGCAGAACATGTTCACCACGCCGACGGCGCTGCGCTCGATGCGCGCGGTCTCCGACGCCGGGACGCGCTACCCCCTCGACCGGATGCGCATCGTGTGCTCGGCCGGCGAGCCGCTCAACCCCGAGGTGATCACCTGGTTCCGCGAGCAGTACGGCATCACCGTGCTCGACTACTACGGGCTCACCGAGAGCTACCCGCTGTGCGGGAACTTCCCGACGGTCGAGGTGCGCGAGGGCTCGATGGGCCTGCCGCTGCCCGGCTGGGAGGTCGAGATCCTCGATGAGGACGAGAGGCCGCTCCCGCCCGGCGAGCGCGGCGAGATCTGCCTGCGCGCGCGGTCGAACCCGCACTATCCGATCGGCTACTGGAACCGGCCCGAGGACACCGAGGAGGTGTTCGGCGGCGACTGGTTCCACACCAAGGACGCGGCGCAGAAGGACGAGGACGGCTACGTCTGGTACGCCGGCCGCGCCGACGACGTGATCATCTCGGCGGGCTACCGGATCGGCCCGTTCGAGGTCGAGTCCGCGTGTGTCGAGCATCCGGCCGTCTTGGAAGCCGCCGCCGTGGCGTCGCCCGACGAGCGCCGCGGCGAGATCGTGAAGGCGTTCATCGTGCTGGCCGAGGGCCACGCGCCAAGCGATGAGCTTGCCGCCGAGATCAAGACCCACGTCCGCGAGCGCCACTCCGCGTACGCGTACCCGCGCGAGATCGAGTTCGTCTCGGATTTGCCCAAGACCCTGACGGGCAAGATCCGGCGTGTGGAGCTGCGCGAGGCAGAGCGAGAGAAGAAGCAGGCCGGCACGACCACGTGACGGCCGGCCGGGCGCGGACAGCGGTAACCGGCATCTTCTTTGTCAACGGCGCCGCCTTCAGCGGCTGGTACGCGCGGCTGCCCGCGATTCAGGACAAGCTCGACCTCTCGCCGGGGCAGCTCGGGTTGGCTCTGTTCGCTGCTCCGCTGGGGCTGCTCTGCGCCCAGCCCGCGGTGGGTGCCGTGGTGGCGCGGCGCGGCTCCCGCTCGGTGGTCAGGCTCGCGCCCCTGTTCTCCGCGGCGATCGTGCTGCCCGCCCTGGCCACGAACCTCGGCACGCTGGCGCTTGCCGTGCTCGTGGTGGGGGCGGCGAACGGCTCGCTCGACATCGCGATGAACGCCCAGGGCGTGGCGGTTGAGCGCGCCTCGGGCACGCGGATGTTCAACTCCCTGCACGCCGCGTTCTCGTTCGGGGCGCTGGCGGGCGCCGGGCTCGCTGCGGCAGCGGCCGCCGCCGGTGTCGCGCCGCTGCCGCACCTGGCGGTGAGCGCCGCGCTCTGCGCGGGCGGCGCGCTGGTGTTCATCCGCCGGCTGCTGCCCGACGAGGGCCACCCCGGGGCGCGGCGGCTCGCGCGGCCCACGTGGCGCCTGGCGGCCCTCGGCGTCGTGGCGTTCGCGGCGCTCCTGGCCGAGGGCTCGGTCTTCGACTGGAGCGGCGTGTTCCTCGACCACTCCGCCGGTGCGGCGGCCGGAGTCGCTCCGCTCGGGCTGGCCGCGTTCTCGCTCTGCATGGGCCTGGGCCGGCTCAGCGCCGACGGCATCGCCGAACGCGTCGGCTCAGCCGCCACTGCGCGTGGTGGCGCGGTCATCGCGGCGGCGGGGATCGGCGTCGCCATCGCGGTGGCCACGCCGGCTGCCGCCGTGGCCGGCTTCGCGCTGATGGGCGCCGGGCTGTCGGCCGTGTTCCCGCTGGCGCTCCGGGCCGCGGGCCTCGACGAGGACGTGCCCGGCCCCGCGCTCGCTGCCGTCTCCACCGTGGGCTACGCCGGCTTCCTCACCGGGCCGCCGGTGATCGGCGCGCTGGCGGACGCGGGCAGCCTGCGCTCCGCGCTGCTGCTCGTGCCGTCGCTCTGCCTCGTGGCCGCCGCGCTGAGCGGTCACGTGAGGGATCCGCGCCCGAGAGCCGGGAGCGGGTAGCATCACGCAACTGTCCCGGGATGGAGGAGAAGATGGGGAGCCAGGTCAAGGAAGTGGTCGAGGGCAAGGGCTATTCGGTGGCCAATCTCGACGGGCTGGGCGAGGGCTACGGCTTCCGCAAGATTCGCGCGCCGCTGGGAGTCACGGCGTTTGGCGTGAACGCGGTCGTGCTGCCGCCGGGGATCGAGTCGGGCAAGCACTACCACGACCGGCAGGAGGAGCTCTACTTCGTCCACCAGGGCGAGCTCGAGATCGTGTTCGGCGACGGCTCGTCCCACAAGCTCGGGCCCGGCGGCCTCGCGCGCGTGGCGCCGGAGACGGTCCGCCAGCTCCGCAACACCGGGGACGTCGACACGGTCTACGTGTGCGTCGGCGGCGCGGACGGCTACGTGGGCCGTGACGGCCAGGTGCCCGACGACGAGACCGGCCAGCGCGCCCGGCCGATCGCGACCTAGGCGGCGCTCAGCCAGTCATCCAGCGGCAGCTCGCCGCCGGCGCTCGCCAGCTCGTCGCGCGTGACGTGCGGCAGCACGCTCACCCGCACATCCCCGATCCGCTCGACCGTCTCCCGGTTCGAGCGCGCCATGTCGTCGCCCTCCGGCCACGGGGTCATCACGACGCCCACCGGCTTCAGCCCCGCCGTGCGCGCCGCCTCGAGGGTGAGCAGTGAGTGGTTGATCGTGCCGAGCCCCGGCCGCGCTGCCACCACCAGTGGGAGGTTCAGGTCGAGCGCCAGGTCGCGGATCAGGTAGCCGGGCGTGATCGGCACGAGCAGGCCGCCGACCCCCTCGGCCACCAGCAGATCGCCGCGCTCGGCCTGCGACCGCGCGTGCGCCACCAGCTCCGGCGGCTCGATCGTCACACCCGCCAGCTCGGCCGCGTAGTGCGGCGAGAGGGGTGGCCCGAACCGCCGCGGCGACACGTCCTCGGGCGTCTGCCCGACATTCGCGACCGATGCCAGCAGCTCGTGGTCGCGCCCGAATTCGTCCGGCTCGTCGTCGATGCCGGTCACCACCGGCTTGAACGCGGCGACCCGGTCGCCGCGCGCCGCCAGCCCGGCGCAGATCGCCGCGGCGAGCACAGACTTCCCCACGCCGGTGTCCGTGCCGGCGACGAAGACCCCGCGCACGGGCCGGCGCTACGCGGCTTCGGCCACGCCGTCGTACACGCGTGGCGCGCTCTCGGCCGGATGCTGCACGACGGGCGCCACCGGCATGCTCGGCACCACCGCGCCGAGCACCCGCGCCGCCTGGCGCAGCTCGGCCGACCTGTGCGACGACATCACCGCCAGCCGCAGCCGCGACGTGCCCTCGGGCACGGTCGGCGGACGGATGGCCTGAGCGAACACACCGCGCTGGAGCGCCTGCTCGCAGCTCTTCATCGCCTGTCCGGGATCGCCGACCACGAGCGGCACGATCTGGGTCTCCGAGTCGCCCGGATCGAGCCCCTCTTCGGCCAGCGCCTCGCGCAGCAGCGCGCCGTTGCGCCGCAGCCGGTCCACCCGCTGCGGCTCCGAGCGCAGGATGTCGAGCGCCGCCATCGCCCCGGCCACCGCCGGCGGCGGCAGCGCCGTGGAGAAGATCAGCGTTCGCGCGCTGTTCACGAGGTACTCGGCCATCTCGGCGTCGCAGCAGGCGTAGGCGCCGTAGGACCCGAGCGACTTGCCGAGCGTCCCGACCACGATGTCCACCTCGTCCTCGAGCGCCGCCGCCGCCACACTGCCGCGCCCGCCCGGACCGAGGGCGCCCATCCCGTGTGCGTCGTCCACCATCACCCGCGCGTCGAACTTCCGCGCGAGCTCGACGATCTCCGGCAGGGGCGCCACGTCGCCGTCCATCGAGAACACGCCGTCGGTGACGATCAGGCTGGCCCGCCCGGCCGCCTCGCGCAGGCCCCACTCGAGGTGCTCCACGTCGCAGTGCTCGTAGACGAAGGTCTGCGCCTTCGCCAGCCGGCAGCCGTCCACGATGCTCGCGTGGTTCAGGGCATCCGAGAGCACCACGTCGCCCTCGCGTGCAAGCGCCGACACGATCCCGGTGTTCGCCAGGTAGCCCGAGCCGAACAGCAGGCAGGCCTCGCTGCCCTTGAACTCGCACAGCTCCTTCTCGAGCCGCCGGTGGACGGTCATGTTCCCGGAGACGAGCCGCGACGCCCCCGCGCCCACGCCCCAGCGCATCGCCGCCTCGGCCGCCGCCTCGCGCACGCGCGGGTGATCGGCCAGGCCGAGGTAGTTGTTCGAGCAGAGCAGCAGCACCGGCCGCCCGTCGAGCAGCACGCGCGGGCCCTGCGGCCCCGACACGAGCCGCATGCGCCGGTAGAGATCGCGCTCCTTGAGATCATCGAGCCGCTCCGCGATCTCGCTCATGCCGCCTCCTCGCGTTCGGGCTCGACGTGCACGAGCTCGAGCGGCCGCGCCCGGTTGGGCGCGCCGTCCGGCCGCGGTGGCACCGCGCTCTTCTTCCGGTGCCTGAGCTGGGTGGAGGGATCCCAGAAGCTGGCCTCGGCCTGGCGGTCGATCAGCTTGTCGATCGGCGTGCCCGGCGAGGAACCCTCGAGCCAGCCGTCGCGGTTGTCGGGCCGCGGGTTCGAGCCGTTGTCGGGCTGCCGCGCCGTGTTCAGGCCGAGCTCCTCGAACATCGCCCGGTCGTCCTCCGGCTCCGAGCCGAGCGTGGTGAGGAAGTTGCCCATCATCACGCCGTTCAGGCCCGCCTTCACCGCCAGCGGCTGCAGCTCGCCCAGGTTCTCGATCCGGCCGCCGCAGAGCCGGAACAGGGCCGCCGGAAGGATCAACCGGAAGATCGCGATCCACTTCACCGCCTCCCACGGGTCCATGTGGTCGCGGTCGCCGAACTTCGTGCCCGAGCGTGGGTTCAGGAGGTTGATCGGGACGCTCGTGGGATCGAGCGTGGCGAGCTGGAACGCCATCTCCACCCGCTGCTCGCGCGACTCGCCGAGGTTGAGGATGCCGCCGACGCAGGTCTCGAGCCCCGCTTCCTTCACCGCCTCGATCGTGCGAATCCGGCCCTCGTACCTGACCGTGGTGGAGACCTCGTCGTAGTACGACTCCGCCGTCTCCACGTTGTGGTGCACGCGCTGGATGCCCGCGTCCTTCAGCTTCCTCGCGCGGTCGGTGGACATGTGCCCGATCGACGCGCAGCGCTTGAGGTTGGTGTGCTCGGCCACCAGCCGCGCGCCGGCGAGGATGTTCTCGAAGTCGCGCTTCGACAGCCCCTGCCCCTGCGTGACCATGCAGAACCTGTGCGCGCCCGCCGCCTCCGCCGCCTTGGCGTGCTCGAGGATCTGATCGGGGGTCATCATCGCGTGCATCGGGGTGTCCGCCTCGGCGAATCGCGACTGCGCGCAGAAGCCGCAATCCTCCGCGCAGCCGCCCGACTTGGCGTTCACCAGCGAGCAGAGATCGGTGGAGTCGCCGAAGCGCTCCACCCGGGCCTCGAAGGCCCGGTCGACGAGCCGGAGGATCTCGTCGTGGTCCTCGATCTCCCCGAGGGCGACGGCCTCCTCATACGTAATGAGCGGCGGCAAGCTGGACCTCCCGATGGCGGCGACGTTGCCGCCAAGGTAGGTGCGGCGTCGGACGAACCCGCTCCGCGCCTAACGCCCCTGCCACCGCGGCGGACGCTTCTCCGCGAACGCCCGGACCCCCTCGCGGAAGTCCTCGCTCGCGAAGCAGGTCTCGCGCAGCCGGACCAGCTCCTCTTCGAGCTCCTGGGGCAGCGCCCCCGGGTTCTCGCGCAGCGCGCGCATGAGGGCCTTGTTGCCCCTGAGCGACAGCGGCGCGTTCGAGGCGATCTCCGCGGCCAGCGACAGCGCCGTGCGCTCCAGCTCGTCGCGTTCGACGACGGAGTTCACGAGGCCCATCCGCGCCGCGCGGTCGGCGTCCACGTTGCGGCCCACGTAGAACAGCTCGCAGGTGTTCGCCACGCCGCAGACCTCGATGAACCGCCGCAGCCCGGTGTGCGAGTAGATCAGGCCGAGCTTGGCCGGCGGCATCCCCAGCTTGATCCCGCGGGCGGCCACGCGGATGTCGGCGGTAAGCGCGAGCTCGAGCCCGCCGCCGATCGTGTGTCCGTTCAACGCGGCGAGCACCGGATACGGATAGGCGTCCAAGGCCTCCGTCGCCTCGTGGAACGGGTGCGCCACCAGCGCCTCCGCCCGCTCCTCGAAGTTGGTGTCGTCGAGGCCGCCGAGGTCGTAGCCGGCCGAGAAGACGTTGCCATCGCCGGTGATCACCAGGCAACGGGCCTCGAGCGTCGGAACCGCCTCGGCGAAGGCGTCCAGCATCTCGTGATCGATCGCACCCCGCTTCCCGGGGTTCGAGATCTTCAGCCGCGTGACGTGCTCGGCCGGCTCGTCCAAAAGCAGCTTGCCTGAGGCGAGCTCGCGCATCCGGCCAACCTACTTACTCCAGCACGACCAGGGTGTCGCCCTCCGACACCGACTGCCCCTCCTCGCAGGAGATCTCCTTGACGACGCCCTCGTCCTCCGCCTCCACGGGCATCTCCATCTTCATCGACTCGAGGATCACGAGCGTGTCGCCCTCCTCGACCTCCTGCCCGACCTCACACTCGATCTTCCACACCGTTCCGGTGATGTGGGCCTCCACGTTCGGCAACGCGCGTCCTCCTGGTCCGAAGGTTTGCGGCACGATACCCGCCCGTGGCACCGGAATTGGCGGTGATAGTCGCCGCGCGCGACGAGGAGGAGCGGCTGGGCGACACGCTCACGGCGCTGCGCGCGGTGTTCCCAAACGCGCTTCTCAGCGTGGCTGACGATTCGTCAGCCGACCGGACGTCCGAAATCGCGGAGGCCCACGGCGCGGACCTGGTCCGGACCGAGCGGCGGCTGGGGAAGGGCGGCGCGAACACGCTCGCGGCGGAGCACGTCCTCGGCAAGGCCCAGCCGGACATCGTGCTCCTGTGCGATGGGGATCTGGGCGCCTCCGCGCGCGAGCTGGCGAAGCTCGTCACCGGCGAGGCGGACGTGGTCGTCGCGACCTTCGCACGACGTGTCGGCGGCGGCTTCGGCCTCGCCGTCGGGCTCTCGCGCCGCGCCGTTCGCAAGCGCACCGGTCGCCACCTGGAGGCTCCGCTGTCGGGGCAGCGCGCGTTGAGCGCCGCCGCCCTACGTGCCGTCCTGCCATTCGCGGACGGCTTTGGCATGGAGACCGCCATGGACATCGATCTCCTGCGGAAGGGATTCAGCCTGAAAGAGGTCGAGCTGGATCTGCGGCACCGCGCCACCGGCAGGACCGCGGGCGGCTTCATCCACCGCGGCCGCCAGCTCATCGACATAGCGCGCGTGTACCTATCCAGCCGGGCGTAACCAGCCCGCAACACGCGGGTAACAACCCCTCAGTGAAGGAGCAGGTCTACAGGGACCCCCGCCCGGCTGAGTACTTCACCCGCTTTCACGAGCGCGCCCGGACGCGGCGTCCCGACTGGGTCTACGAGGTCGTGCGGATGCTGCTGGTGCCCTACGTGGCGATCGTCTACCGGGGCCGCTGCATCGACTCGCACAAGGTTCCGAGCGACGGCCCGGTGCTGATCGCGCCAAACCACTTCTCCTTCATGGACCACTTCTTCGTCGCCGCATACCTGCGCCGCAAGGTGCAGTTCATGGCGAAGTCGCAGCTCTTCACCCGGCCGCTGCAGTGGGTCTTCACGCACGGGGGCGTGTTCCCGGTGAGGCGCGGCGCCAGGGATGACGAGGCTTTCAAGACCGCGCACGCGATCCTCGGCAGAGGGGACATCGTGCTCATGTATCTCGAGGGCGGCCGCTCCCGCTCAGGCGAGCTGGGGCAGGCCAAACCCGGCGTCGGCCGGCTGGCCCTGGAGTCCGGGGTACCTGTGGTGCCCACCGCGATCGTCGGGTCCGCGAAGGTGCGTAACTGGACGCGCCTGCAGTTCCCGAAGGTCACGGTTCACTTCGGCGACCCGGTCCGCTTCGAGAAGGTCGAGGACCCCACCCGCGAGCAGGCGCAGGAGGCCTCGGACATCGTGTTCGCCGAGGTGGAGAAGCTCTACTACGGCCTCCAGCAGCACGGTCGCAAGCGGGCGGTGCGGGCCGCCCGGTCCGCGCGCCGCTCCGCCGCGGCCGCGACGACCTACGGGCACCCGAAGGTCAAGTCCACCGGCTAGCTCGGTTAGCGCCGACCCATGCGCTGGCGATCCTCAGCGCATGACCACCTACGTAGAGATCGACCCCCGTGCCCACATCGGGCACGTCCATCTGCGGGTGGCGGACCTGAAACGCGCCACTGTCTTCTACCGCGACGCCCTCGGCTTCGCGGTCCGCTTCTACGGTCCCGACGTCGGACTGCCTGCCGTCTTCCTGGCCGCCGGCGGCTACCACCACCACATCGCCCTGAACACGTTCCAGAGCGAGGGCGGCAGCGCTCCCGATCCGGGCCACACCGGACTCCACCACTTCGCGATCAACTACCCGAACCGCGAGGCGCTGGTGGCGGCCACCCGCCGGGTGCTCGAGCACAGGCACGACATAGACGGCGTCGAAGACCACGGCGCGACCCTCTCCGTCTACCTGCGCGATCCCGATGGCAACGGCATCGAGCTCCAATACGACCGGCCGCTCGACGAGTGGTTCGACGAGGCCGGCCGGCCGATCATCAAGGCCGATCCCGTCGAGCTGGACGAGCTCCTCGCGCTCGTCTAGTAGACGGGCTCGAGCGCGTTCCAGGCCGACATGTCGTGTCCCGGCACGATCAGCGCGTCCGGCGTCTGCTCGGCATAGATCTGGATCTCGCGCAGCGAGCGCCGGAAGACGTGCTCGTCGGCCATCATGCGCGGCAGCGCGGAGTCGGTGAGCGTGCGCATCGTGTAGATCGCGTCACCGGCGATCAGCGCCTCGCGGCCGTTGAGGCGGAGCACCACCGACACGTGCCCGAGGGTGTGGCCGGGTGTAGAGACCATCCGCACGCTGCCGTCGCCGAACACGTCGAGCGAGCGGCCGAAGCTGGCGAACGACTCGGACTCGCGCGAGTCGAAGTCGAGCAGCCGGTAGTCGAAGGCGTGGTCGAACTGTCGCGTCACGTAGCCGCGCATCGACCCGCGCGGCTCGGTGGCCGCCTCCCACTCCCGCCGGTTCACGAGGAACGTGGCCGCCGGGAACTCCGAGATCGCGCTCGCGTGGTCCACGTGCAGGTGGGTCATCAGCACGAGCTTGATCCGGCCCGGCTCGATCCCGCGGGCGCGAAGCTGGTGCGACACCGCCTGGCTCGGCTCCATCTTGATGTCCTTGAACGCGAGCGAGCTGACGCGGCCGAGGTTCTGCTTCGGGTCGACCGCCACCGACGAGTGGAAGCCGGTGTCGATCAGGAAGTGCCCGAAGCCCGGGTGCTCGCACAGGAAGGCGACGATCGGGAACTCGATCCACTCGTCGCGCGGCACGCGGATGCCGAGCGCCCGCGCCCCCGCCATGCGGCCGCTCTCTCGGTGGAACCAGCCCGGCGGCCCCTTCGCCGTGGCGCACATGAGCGGCCACAGCCTGACCTTGGCGTCCTCGCGTCCGCCCGTGATGGGCAGGGACGCGCGCTGCGGTTCAGCGGCCGTCGGCACGCTTGATCAGATCTGCCGCTCGCTCGCCGACCATGACGGTCGGCGCGTTTGTGTTGCCGCCGGGGATCACCGGCATGATCGACGCGTCGGCCACGCGGAGGCCTTCGACGCCGCGCACCCGCAGCTCGGGATCCACCACCGCCCCCTCGTCCGAGCCCATCCGGCAGGTCCCCACCGGGTGGTAGATCAGCTCCGCGCGGCGGCGCACGTCGGCCTCGATGTCGTCGTCGGTCTGCACGTCCGGGCCTGGAAACAGCTCCCTGCCCGCGGCTGCGGCGAGCGGCTCGCTGGCCACCATCTCCCGCGCGAGCTTCACACCGGCCACGAGTGACTGGACGTCCTCGGGCTCGGTGAGCGCGTTCACCAGGATGCGCGGCTTGTCGTCCGGGTCGGCCGAGCGCAGCCAGAGCCTGCCGCGGCTCTTCGGCGACACGAGCACCGGCCCGTTGGTGAAAGCGTGGCCGTCGAACTCGTCGAAGCCGTTGTCGTTGAAGTACGCGGGCGCGAAGTGGTACTGGAGGTCG
>DATNBJ010000123.1:0-5267 GCA_035572055.1 Thermoleophilaceae bacterium
GAGCTGCGCCGCGATCGCGGCCGGCGCACGCTGGGTTTCGATCGACCTGGACGCCGCCTCGAGCGTCGAGCCGGGGCCGCCGCCGGTGCTCGATCCGGTCCGCCACTACCTGGAGGGATCGCGCGCCGAGGTGGCCACCTACATGCTCACGCTCGACGCGATCAACTTCGGCTCGGGCTGGTTTCCCACGCTGCACAAGCGGCCCGGCTGCTCCGGCTATTACACGGTGGCCTGGGCGCTGGCGGACCACTTCCGGGCCCATGGATCGTGGTCCCCGGAGGAGCTCCAGCTGCTCGACGGGCCGCGCATCGCCGCCGTGCTGGAGCAGGAGCGCGACCACGAGCTGATGACGCTCTACGCCGAGGCGCTGCGCGATCTCGGGCGCTTTCTGGAGGGACGCAGCGCACTGGAGCTCGTGCAGTCGGCATCTGGCTCGGCCGAGGCGCTCGCCGAGGAGCTGGCGCGCGGCATGCCGTTCTTCGACGACCGCGGCTTCTGGAAGCGCGCCCAGATCGTGGCGAGCGACATGGCGCTGGCCGGAGTCGCCGAGTTCTACGACATGCGGCGGCTCACGATCTTCGCCGACAACCTGGTGCCGCACGTGCTGCGCATGGACGGCGTGCTGGTCTACGAGCCGGGCCTCGCCGATCGGATCGACCGCGGGGAGCTGCTGCCCGCCGGTGAGGAGGAACGCGAGATCCGCGCCTGCGCCGTGCACGCCTGCGAGGCGATCGCGGCGCGGCTGGGAGTGCCGCCGCACGTGCTCGACGTGTGGCTCTGGAATCGGGGCCAGGGACCCGAGTACAAGGCCGTGCCGCGGCACCGCACGCGGACGGTCTTCTACTAGAGCTTCGTCGCGAAACCGATGCCGTCGCCGATCGGCAGGACCGAGCCGAGCCAGCGGTCTGAGGTCGTGAGCTCCGGGTTGAGCTCCCGCGCGGCCGCGAGGCTCGCCGGGTTCCAGCTCGTGGGCGCGCCCTCCGGCAGCGCCACCTCGCCCTCCATCAGCAGGTTGTCCACGAGCAGCACCGCCCGCTCGCTCGATTTCGCCTCCGCGATCTCCAGGTAGCGGCGGTACTCGCCCTTCGTCGCGTCGAGGAAGAGCATGTCGAAGGGGCCATCGACGCCCGGCAGGGTCTCCAGAGCGTCGCCCTCCACGATCTCCACCCGGTCGAGCACGCCGCCGCGGTCGAGGAAGTCGCGCGCCTGGCCGATGCGGCGCTCGTCGCGCTCGAGCGTGAAGATGCGGCCGCCGGGCGGGAGCTGCTCGGCGATGTGCAGCGTGGAAAAGCCGATCGCGGTGCCCACCTCGAGCACCCGCCGCGGCTGGAGCGCGCGGGTGAGCGTGGCCAGGAAGCGCGCCGTCTCCCACTCCACGATCGGGATCCGGTCGCGCGCCGCCAGCTCCTCCATCTCGCGTACGAGCGGCGCCCGCTCCGGCTGCAGGCCGTGCAGGTAGCGCCCGACGTGGTCGTTGAGGATTCCGCCCATCTACGGCCCGCTCGTGAGCAGCGCCACGCTGCGCCTGCCGTGCGTGGGAGTGCCGTAGAACTCGAACGGGAGGTTCGTCTTCGGCGCCTTGGACAGGGCCAGCGCGAACGGCAGCGGCGTGTCGCGCGCGGCCGGCATGGTCAGCTTGAACGCCGCGTAGTGCTTCTTCCTCAGCAGCCGGCAGGTGCCGCCCGGGATGCTGCAGGCGGTGAACGCGTGCGACCTGTCCGCCTGCACGCTGAACGACTTCACCGGATAGTTGAAGCTGGCGCTGCCGTTGACCTGGTTCGGCACGGTCGGCTCCTTCGTGAACGTGAGGAAGCCCGTGGGCGCGTTCAGCGCCTGCCGGAAGGCGTTCTCGCCGGCGAACGGATCGTGCGACCGCGCGGCCGAGCAGGCCGCCGCCACCGCCTGGCGGGGCGAGAGGCCCGGCAGCGCCGGGCCGCCGAGCGACGATGCGTTGCGCAGGTCGGTCGGCCTGAACCAGCTCGAGCACTTGAAGGTGCGGCCCGAGGCGAGCACGTTTCGGCGCTGCTTCACCGACAGGGTCGCCTTGAAGCCGCTGGGGATGGCGGCGTGGCGCAGCTGGACGAGGACCGTGGACGCCGATGCGCCCGCCGTTTTCACCGCATTCGCGCGGTTCACGACGACGAGCACCCCGCGCACCCGGTCGGTGTGCCTCTGCTTCGCCACGACGGCGAACACGCTGATGCCCTTCGGCAGCTTCACCGCCGCGGGCGCCGCCGTCGGCGACTGCTCCTTCACCAGGTTCAGCTCGAACCCGGCCACGGTGGCATCCCCCGCCGCGGGCTTGCCCACCCTCACGGCGGTGCTTGTCCGGGCGGCGAGCGCCGTGGAAGGCAGCGCGGCGACCAGCGCCGCGACTAGCGCGAGTGGAATGTGAGACCGGAGGTCGAACTTCCAATCAAGACGCGGGCGGGATGCCCGCGGAGCTGACCCCATCAGCCGGCGGCGGGGTCCTGCCCGGCGCCCCGCAGCGGGCGCACCTCGGCGGCGGGCTGCGGCTCGCGGCCCGTGACCTCCGCCAGCTCGGACTCGAGCTCGCGGATGCGCGAGCTCAACGAGCGGATCGCGTCGGCCACCGGGTCGGGCAGGTGCGCCCAGTCGGCGTCCGGCCCCTCGGGCTTCCTGCCCGAGATCTTCACGGGATGTCCGGGATTGCCCACCACCGTGGTGTTCGGCGGGACGTCGTGGATCACCACCGAGTTCGCACCAACCTTCGAGCAGCTCCCCACGGTGATCGAGCCGAGCAGCTTGGCCCCGGAGCCCACCACCACGTTGTCCTTCACGGTCGGGTGGCGCTTGCCGCGCGCGAAGCCGGTGCCGCCGAGGGTCACGCCCTGATAGAGCGTCACGTTGTCGCCGATCTCCGCGGTCTCGCCGATCACCACGCCCGCGCCGTGGTCGATGAGCAGAGCCTCGCCGATCTTCGCCGCCGGGTGGATCTCGATCCCGGTGACCGTGCGGCTGAGGTTGGCCAGCGCGTGCGGCAGAAACGGGATGCCCGACTCGTGCAGCGCGTGCGCCACGCGGTGTGCCAGCAGCGCATGGACGCCCGGGTAGGTGAGCAGGATCTCGGCGCGGCCGATGCCGCGCGCCGCCGGGTCGCGCTCCTGCGCGGCCGTGAGGTCCTGGCGCACTTCGCGCGCGATGCGTGTGAGGGTGCCGAGCCCGAACACGTCAGCCGGATTGTGTCGCAGCCGGGACCGATGCGCACGCCGGGCAGTCGGCCAGCTTCGTGGTGGACACGATCGTGTGCGCGAGCGTGCGGCCGTCCACCTGCACGATCTTGTCGAGCAGCGGCTCCCCCACTCCGCTCAGGAGCTTCAGCGCCTCCAGCGCCTGGATCGAGCCGACGATCCCGGCCACCGGGCCGAGCACGCCGGCCTCGGCGCAGCTGGGCGCCGACTCCGGCTCGACGGGGAACGCGCAGCGGTAACAGGCGGAGCTGCCCGGTTTGATCGTCATCGTCAGCCCGTCGAAGCCGAGCACCCCGGCCTCGACCAGAGGGATGCCGAGGATGCAGCAGGCCTCGTTCACCACGTAGCGCGTGGCGAAGCTGTCGCTGCAGTCCACCACCACGTCGGCGCCGTCCAGCATCATCTCCGCGTTCATCCGCCCGAGCCGGGCGGGGTAGGGCTCGACCAGCACGGTGGGGTTGAGCAGAGACAGCTTGGCGGCCGCGCTCTGCGCCTTGTTGCTGCCCACGTCCGAGGTGAAGTGGAGCGGCTGGCGGGGCAGGTTGGACAGCTCCACGTCGTCGTGGTCGACGACTCCCACGCGGCCCACGCCCGCGCCCACCAGGTACGCGGCCACCGGCGAGCCGAGCGCGCCCAGCCCGATCACCATCGCGCTGGACTCGCGCAGCCGCTCCTGCGCCTCGCCGCTCCACTCGGGGAGCACAAGCTGGCGGGAGTAGCGCTCGAGGTCTGACTCGTCGAGCATCAGCGCTTGACGATAGTCACGCGCGTGCCGTCGACCGTTACGTCGTGCCCGTCCTCACGAGCGGATCGGGGCACGCTCTCGATCGGCTCGCCGGGGTCTAGGAGCAGCACGATCTCCTCCCCCGCCCCCATCCGCTCGAGCGCCAGCTTCGCCTTCACCCAGTTCAGCGGGCAGGGAGTGCCGGTCAGGTCGAGCGTGCTCAAGGCGCGAAGAACGGGGTGCTGACGTAGCGCTCGCCCGAGTCTGGCAGCACCGCCACCACGCGGCCGCCCTTGAACTCGGGCCGGCTCGCCACCTGCACCGCCGCCCACACCGCCGCACCGGCCGAGATGCCGGCCAGCACGCCCTCGCGCAGCGCCAGCGCACGCGCCGTGTCGAGCGCGTCCTCGTCGTCCACCGGCATGATCTCGTCGAGCACGTCGCGGTTCAGCACGCTCGGCACGAACCCGGCGCCGATCCCCTGGATCTTGTGCGGGCCCGCCTGCCCGCCCGACAGCACCGCCGACGTCTTCGGCTCGACCGCCACCACGTGCAGCTTCGGGTTGCGCTGCTTGAGCACCTCACCCACGCCGGTGATCGTGCCGCCGGTGCCGACGCCCGCCACGAACGCGTCCACCTTGCCGTCCATGTCGCGCCAGATCTCCTCGGCGGTCGTGCGCCGGTGGATCTCCGGGTTGGCCGGGTTCGAGAACTGGTCGGGGATGAAGCAGTCGCCGCGCTCCCCGGCGATCCGGCCGGCGGCCTCCACCGCCTCGTGCATCCCGCCCATTGACTCCGTGATCTGGAAGCTCGCGCCGTAGAGGCGGAGCAGGCTCTCGCGCTCGCGGCTCATTCCCTGCGGCATCGTGAGCACGAGCTCGTAGCCCTTCGCGGCGCACACGAACGCCAGCGCGATCCCGGTGTTCCCCGAGGTGGGTTCGACGATCGTGGTCTTGCCCGGTTCGATTCGCCCCTCGCGCTCGGCGGCGTCGATCATCGCCACGCCGATCCTGTCCTTCACGCTCCCCGCCGGGTTGTACTGCTCGAGCTTGCCGACGATCTCGGCGCCCGCGTCGGGCGCTATGCGCGTGAGGCGCACCATCGGCGTGCCGCCGACGATGTCGGCGAGGTTCGCCGGTATGGCGTTCTTGTCCGGCATGGCCGCAACCTATCGCGCGGCGGTCAGCCGCCGCCGGGCGAGCTGGTACGCGGCTGCCAGCGGGGTGATGCTCGTCGCCTCGGCCTCGTCGAGCAGGTTGCGCATCGTCTGCTCGATTCCGGCGGCGCCGCTCCGCGCCTTCGCCGGGTCGTAGCCACCCAGCTCGAGCGAC
>DATNBJ010000124.1:0-4914 GCA_035572055.1 Thermoleophilaceae bacterium
TGCGGGGGCGACTGGAGCTGCGGGATGAAGTTCTTCCAGTCGGGGATCAGGTTCACGTTGACGGGCGCCACGTCGCCGCCGCGGATGAGCCGCAGGCTCGCGTCGCCCGAGGCGGACACCATGTCGTACTGGCTGCCGCCGCCCTGGCGCATGAGCGTGACCATCTCGTCCGAGGAGCCGGCGTACTTGGCGTGCACCTGGCAGCCCGTCTGCTGCTGGAATGGCTTGACCCACTCGGGCTGGGTGTAGCCCTCCCAGGCGATCAGGTTGAGCTGGCCCTCGCCCTGGCCGATGCTGGTCGGCAGGTTGCCGGCGGACGACTTCGCCGACCCTCCTCCGCCGGAGGACGAGCTGCCTCCTCCTCCGCCGCCGCACGCGGCCACGCCGACCGCCAATGCGGCCACCGCGGCAGCGGCCGCGCCGCGTCGCAAATCGATTCTCATTGCTCTGTTCCCTCCTGTTGGGTAGCGCCGAGCGCTGTGGCGTCCTGCGAGCGCCACGCGAGCCGCACCCGGCGGCCGCGCTCGGCCATGGCCTCCTCCGCGGACGTCTCGAGGTTCTGCCTCACCACCACGAGCGTCTCGCCCCTGTCCAGCGACACCAGGAACCGGGTGACCGATCCCAGGTACACGACCTCCTGAACGACTCCCGTCTCCGACACCGCATCGGGCGGCGCCACTGCCCCCTCGTCGAGCATCCGGATCTTCTCCGGGCGGATCGTGCGCCGCTCGCCGTCGCGCTCCACGATGTTCGAGGTGCCGACGAATCCCGCGACGAAGTCATTGGCCGGGCGCTCGTAGATCTCACCCGGCGTGCCGATCTGCTCGATCCGGCCGTCTGAGAAGACGGCGATGCGATCGCTCATCGTCAGCGCCTCCTCCTGGTCGTGGGTCACGTAGACGAACGTGATCCGCTCGCTGAGCTCGCGCTGGATCGTCTTCAACTCGATCTGCATCTCCTGGCGCAGCTTCAGGTCGAGCGCGCCGAGCGGCTCGTCGAGCAGCAGCACGCGCGGGCGGTTCACGATCGCGCGGGCGAGGGCGACGCGCTGGCGCTGGCCGCCCGAGAGCTGGATCGGTCTGCGGTTGCCCACATCGGGCAGCCGGACCATCCGCAGCGCCTCGGCGCTGCGCTCCCGGCGCTCGCGCTTCGACACGCCCTTCACGCGCAGCCCGTACTCCACGTTCTCCGCCACGCTCATGTGCGGGAAGAGCGCGTAGTCCTGGAAGACCGTGTTCACCGCGCGCTCGTACGGCGGCCTGCGGGTCACGTCCACGCCGTGCAGCTCCACGGCGCCGGAATCGGGAGGCTCGAAGCCGGCGATCAGCCGCAGCGTCGTGGTCTTGCCGGAGCCGGACGGGCCGAGCATGGTGAAGAACTCGCCGTCGGCGATCTCGAGCGACAAGCGCTCGATGGCCACCACGTCGCCGTAGGTCTTGCGCAGCCCGATGAGCCGGACCGCCGGGGCACCCGCCGCGCCCGACGCGCCGGCCGAGCCCTCCGCATCAGCCGTCTGGTGGAGCACGCGGCGCGAGTCTAGTGGCCGATGTGGAGCCCAAACAATCGTCGCGATGGCGAAACCCAGTGGATGTGATGGGCCATCCAGTCGAACGCGGCCCGCCGCTGCAGCAGTCAAGCGGCAAAGGCGGTTGCCGATCACACAGCTGACATGCGTCTGGTCGCCACCAATCGCCTGCAGCCAGGCATGATGCTCGGACGGGACGTACTGACCGACGTGCACGGTCGCGTGCCGCTGCTGCGCCGCGGCATCCCGATCAACGAGCGCTACAAGCAGTCGCTGCTCGACGCCGGGATCCACGCCGTGTACGTGGACGACGACCTCGGCTCGGGCATCCAGGTGACCTCCGCGCTGAGCGAGTCCACGCGCGAGACCGCCACCAAGGCGCTGGTGCGCTCCTTCAGCGGCGCCCCGACGATGCTCGAGAAGAACGAGACGCTGTCCGAGACGGCGATCCACGAGCTCGCCGACGTGGCCGCCCGCATCTCGCAGGACGTGGCGGAGGCCGACGACGCGGTGCTCGCCCTGAGCGACCTGGCGGCCGCCGACCGTTACACGCTCCAGCACTCGATCGACGTGACGGCGATGGGCGTGCTTGTCGCCCGCCGCCATTTCCGCCAGCACGGCCGCCCCGCCTCGGGCGGCCGCCGCCGCTTCGACCAAGTCGAGCAGTACCTGGTGAAGCTGGGGGTCGGCCTCCTGCTGCACGACATCGGCAAGCTCGTGGTGCCCGCCGCGATCATCAACAAGCCCGGCCCGCTCGACCCCGAGGAGCAGGCGATCATGCGCACCCACCCGCTGGTGGGCCTCGAGCTGCTGCCGGGCGACGTGATCGGGCCGCTGGCGAAGTCGGTGGTGCGCTCGCACCACGAACGCTGGAACGGCAGCGGCTACCCGAACGGCCTGGCCGGCACCGACATCTCCGAGTTCGCGCGCATCGCCGCGGTGGCCGACGTGTTCGACGCGATCACCAGCGAGCGGCCCTACGCCCGCGCCGCGCAGCCCTACGTGGGCGTCCGCGCGATCCTCGAGGGCAGCGGCACGTACTTCGACCCGGCGATCGTCGAGAGCTTCCGCAAGGTCGTGGCCCCGTACCCGCCCGGCTGCGAGATCGTGCTGGCCGACGGCCGCCGGGGCGTGGTCGTGTCGGTGCCGGTGAACGATCTCGAGCACCCGCTCGTGCGCGTCGGCTTCGACCCGGCCAACAAGCAGATCGACCCCTACGAGATCGATCTGCGCGAGCAGCCGCAGCTGCTGCCGCGGGGCCTTTCCTCCGCCGCGTAGGCGTCGAGCCGAAGTGGTGGCGACAATGTCGCCACTGGCATGCCCGTCCTCTTCCTGCTGCGCCACGCGAAGTCGAGCTGGGACGACCCGTCGCTGTCGGACCGCGACCGGCCGCTCGCCCCTCGCGGCATCCGCGCCGCCGACCTGATGGGCGAGCACCTGCGCGCGTCCGGCGTGGAGCCGACCGTGGTCCTCTGCTCACCGGCCGTTCGTGCGCGGGTGACGCTCGCGGGACTCGGAGTGGACTGGGACGCTCAATTCGAGCCGGAGCTGTACGGCGCGTCCGAGGGCGGCCTGCTGGCGCGCCTGCGCCGGCTCGGCACCGAGGTGGAGTCGGCGCTCGTGATCGGCCACAACCCGGCGCTCGAGGAGCTGACGCTGATGCTCGGGGGCGAGGGCGCCGCCCTCGGCAAGGTGCAGAAGAAGTTCCCGACCTGCGCGCTCGCCACGCTGGCGTTCGACGGCGACTGGAGCTCGCTGCGCCCGCACGCCGCGCGGCTCACGTCGTTCGTGCGGCCGAAGGACCTCGTTTAAACGAGGGCGTCCGCTTCCTGCTCGCCCGCCAGGTCGGCGTAGCGGCCGCCGAGCGCGATCAGCTCGGAGTGCGTGCCCCGCTCCACGATCCGGCCTCGGTCGAGCACCAGGATCTGGTCGGCGTCGCGGACCGTGGAGAGGCGGTGCGCGATCGCGATCGTCGTGCGCCCACGGGCCAGCTCGTCGAGCGCCTCCTGGAGCGCGCGCTCGGTCTCGTTGTCGAGCGCGCTCGTGGCCTCGTCGAGCACGAGCACCGGCGGGTTGCGCAGGACCGTGCGGGCGATGGCGATCCGCTGCTTCTCGCCGCCCGAGAAGCGGTAGCCGCGCTCGCCAACCATCGTCTCGTAGCCCTCGGGCAGGGAGGCGATCAGCTCGTGGATCTGGGCGGCGCGCGCGGCGGCCTCGATCTCCTCGTCGCTGGCCTCCGGGCAGGCGAAGCGCAGGTTCTCGCGGATGCTCGCGTGGAAGAGGTAGGTCTCCTGCGAGACCAGTCCGACCGTGTCGGCCAGCGAGGCCAGGCTGACGCGGGAGATGTCCACGCCATCGATCGTCACCCGGCCGCTCGTGGGCTCGTACAGCCGCGCCACGAGGTAGGCCATCGTGGTCTTGCCCGAGCCGGTCTCCCCCACGATCGCCGTGGTGGTTCCCGCCGGCACCAGCGCGTTCACGTCGTCGAGCGTCAGCGCGCCGTCCCTGTCGTAGCGGAAGGAGACGTCCTCGAACGCCACGTCGCCGCGGACCGAGCGCAGCTCCACGGGATCGGGGTCCTCGGCGATGTCGACCGGCAGGTCGAGGTACTCGAAGATCCGCGCGAACATCGCCAGCGAGGTCTGTACGTCGAGGCCAACGTTGAGCAGCGACTGGAGCGGGAACAGCAGCCGGGTCTGCAGCGTGGTGAACGCGACCACCGTGCCGATCGAGATCGCGTTCCCGCCGTGGGCGAAGTTGAAGCCGGCGAACCAGTAGACCAGCGCCGGCATGATCGCGAAGCTCATCTGCACCGAGGCCATGCGCCAGCGGCCCGCCATCCGGCTGCGCACCTCGAGGTCCGCCAGCTCCTGCGACTCGTCGCCGAAACGGCGCGCCAGCTCGGGCCCGCGGCCCATCGTCTTGCCGAGCAGGATGCCCGACACCGACAGCGACTCCTCCACCAGCGTGGACATGTCGGCCAGCCGGCCCTGCCGCACCGTGGTGATGCGCTTGCGCTCCTCCCCCACACGGCGCGTGAGCCAGAGGAAGAACGGCAGCAGGATCAGCGAGAACACCGCCAGCCGCCAGTCGAGGAGGACCATCGCGATGAGCGTGGCCAGCACGGTGGTGACGTTCGACATGATCGACGTGGCGGTGCTCGTGACCACGTTGTCGATCCCGCCGATGTCGTTGGCGATGCGCGACTGCACCTCGCCCGTGTGCGTGCGCGTGAAGAACGCGAGCGACATGCGCTGGAGATGGGAGTAGACGGCCGAGCGCAGGTCGTGCATCACGCGCTGGCCGACCGTGTTCGAGAGCCAGGTCTGCGTGACGCCGATGGCCCCGCCCAGAACCGACGAGGCGATCATGCCGAGCACCAGCAGCGT
>DATNBJ010000125.1:0-18477 GCA_035572055.1 Thermoleophilaceae bacterium
AAACTCCCGCTCTTTACGAGAAATGGTTGCGAGCTCGTGCGCGATGCGAACTCCGGCGGCCGGATCGCGGAAGCTTTCGGTGCCCACGGCGACGCACGTGGCCCCCGCCGCGAGAAAATCAGCGGCATCGCGCCCGCTTTGGATCCCGCCCATCCCGATCACCGGGATCCGGACCCTTCGCGACACCGCGTGTACCTGCTCGAGGGCGATCGCTCGCACAGCCGGGCCCGACACGCCGCCCGTCTTGCCGCCGAGCCACGGCTCGCGGGTGCGCGGGTGAAGTGCCATCCCCTTGAGCGTGTTGATCAGCGAGACCGCGTCCGCGCCGGCCTGCTCCGCCGCCTCGGCCACGGCCGCGGGCTCGGTGGCGTTGGGTGTGAGCTTCACGATCAGCGGCTTCTCCGTCAGCGGGCGGAGCGTCTCCACCGCACGGGCCGTCTCCTGCGGATCCGCCCCCATGATCAGACCGGTCTCCACGTTCGGGCAGGAGAAGTTCAGCTCGAGCAGGGCTACCTCGTCTCGTGCGCCGACCTCGGTCACGAGGCGTCCGAGCTCGTCGTGGTCGAAGCCCATGACCGAGACGACCAGTGGCACGGGCAGCTCGGCCAGCTTGGGCAGGTCCTGGTCGAGGAAGCCCTCGAGGCCCTTGTTCGGGAGGCCGATCGAGTTGATCAGGCCGGCGGGCGTCTCCCACAGGCGCGGCGGTGGGTTGCCCTGGCGGGGTGCGAGCGTGATCGTCTTCGAGACGAAGGCGTCGAAGGGGAAGCTGTCGAGCAGGGCGTCGCCGAAGGTGCGGCGGGCGGCGATCGCGTCGTACGTGCCCGAGCCGTTCAGCACGGGGCCACGGAGCTGGACTCCGCAGAGCTCGGTCAATGCGCCTCCACGACCTGCAGGTCGGCCGCGTCGAGCACCGGGCCGTCGACGCAGAGCCTGACGTAGCCGTTCTTCGTGGGGACGACGCAGCCGAAGCAGGCGCCGAAGCCGCAGGCCATGCCCGATTCGAGGGCGAGCTGGGCGGGGACGTCGCGCTCGGCGCAGAGGGCGCGGACCGCCTCGAGCATCTGCGGTGGGCCGCAGGCGTAGACGGTTGACGGTTGACAGTTGACAGTTGACAGATCCAGCTCCTCCCGGAGCAGCTCCGTGACCAGCGCTTCGCGACCCACAGAGCCGTCGTCGGTCGCAATTCCCGGCCCGCCCGCGAAGAGGTTCGCGGCCTCCGCGTGCTCTGCGGAGCGGAAGCCCAGCAGCACCTTGGTCTCCGGTCCGAGCTCGTCCTGCCAGCACAGGAGTGGCGCCGCGCCGATGCCGCCGCCCACGAGCAGCGGGCGGGTGCCGGGCTCGGGCGGCGCGAAGCCGATGCCGAGGGGACCGGTGAGCCAGAGGCCGTCGCCGGGCTCGAGCCCGGCGAGACGGTCGGTGCCGGGACCGATGGCTTCCAGGAGAAAGGACAGCCCGCCGCTCGCGCGCGCGAAGGAGAAGGCGCGGGGCAGGTAGGGCCGCTCGCTCTCCCCCGCCCCCCAGCCGTCCGCGGTGGCGAGCATGTAGAACTGGCCCGGGCGCGGATCGGCCGGGCCATCCGGGTCCTCCGCGGTGATCAGGTTGTAGGCGCCGAGCTGCTCGTTCGCCGTGACGGTCGAGAGCCGGCGGCCGAAGGGCGCCAGCGTGCGTCTCACGCCGGCGTCCTCCCGGCGGTGCGGCGCGCGGCGTGGAGCTCTTGGAGCGACCGCACCTCGGGCTCGCCCTCGCGCAGCGCGCGGATGGCGCGCTGGGCCGCGGTGGCGCCGGTCATGGTCGTGATACAGGGGATGCCGCGGGCCACGGCGGCGCGGCGGATCTCGTAGCCGTCGCTGCGCGCGCCGGAGCCGGTGGGCGTGTTGATGACGAGGTCCACGTCGCCGGACTCGATCCGGTCGACCACGTTCGGCGACCCCTCCGAGATCTTCTGCAGCCGCTCGACCGGCACGCCCATGCGGCGGATGGCCTGTGCGGTGCCGCCGGTGGCCACGATGCTGAAGCCGAGGTCGTGCAGCGAGGCGGCGAGCTGGGTGGCGGCCGGCTTGTCGCTGTCGGTGACCGTGATGAAGACCGTGCCGCCGGTGGGCAGCCCGGCGCCCGCCGCCGCCTGGGCCTTGCCGAACGCGGTCGGGTAGTCGGACGCGATGCCCATCACCTCGCCCGTGGACTTCATCTCGGGACCGAGCAGGGCGTCGGCGCCGGGGAAGCGGTCGAATGGGAGCACCGCCTCCTTCACCGACACGTGGCCGGCGGAGGCCTCGGCGGCGGAGGGCAGGTCGAGCTCCATGTCGGCGAGCTTCTCACCGAGCATCAGCCGGCAGGCCACCTTGGCGAGCGGCACGCCCACCGCCTTCGACACGAACGGCACGGTGCGCGAGGCGCGCGGGTTGGCCTCGATCACGTACAGCTCGTCGTCGCCGTGGACGGCGTATTGGATGTTGATCAGGCCGATCACGCCGAGCGACAGCGCGAGCTTCTCGGTGGCCGCCTCGACCTGGGCGAGCATCTCCGGGCCGAGCGACATCGCCGGGATCACGCAGGCGGAGTCGCCCGAGTGGACGCCCGCCTCCTCCACGTGCTGCATCAGCCCGCCGATCGTCACCTGGTCGCCGTCGCAGAGCGCGTCCACGTCAATCTCGATCGCGTTCTCCAGAAAGCGGTCGAGGTAGATCGTGCCGTCGCCGTTCCGTTCGGTGCGCTCGAGGTAGTCGGCGAGCTGGTCCGGCGAGTAGCAGATCTCCATCGCGCGGCCGCCGAGCACGTACGAGGGGCGGACGAGCAGCGGGTAGCCGACCTTCTCGGCCGCCTTCAGCGCCTGTGCCGGCGTCTTCGCGACGCCGTACGGCGGGCTCTTCAGTCCCAGCTCCTTCATCAACCCGCCGAAGCTGGGCCGGTCCTCGGCTAGGTCGATCGAGTCGACCGGGGTGCCGAGCAGCGGGACGCCCGCGTCGGCCAGGCCGCGTGCGAGCTTCAGCGGCGTCTGGCCGCCGAACTGGACGATCACGCCCTCCGGCCTCTCCACCTTGATCACGCCGAGCACGTCCTCGAGCGTGAGCGGCTCGAAGTAGAGGCGGTCGCTCGTGTCGTAGTCGGTGGAGACGGTCTCGGGGTTGCAGTTGATCATCACCGCGTCGCGGCCCGAGGCGCGCACTGTCATCGCCGCGTGCACGCAGCAGTAGTCGAACTCGATGCCCTGGCCGATGCGGTTCGGGCCGGCGCCCAGGATCACCACGGACGGCCTCCGGCCGCGGCGCACCTCGTGGCGGGCCTTGCCGTTCGCGTCGGGGCGCTCGAAGCCCGAGTAGTAGTAGGGCGTCTCCGCCGCGAACTCGGCCGCGCAGGTGTCGACCGACTTGAAGCTGCGCGCGAGCCCGGCCTCAGGGTCCTCGCCCCGGGCGAGCGCCGACAGCTCAGCCAGGAACCAGGGGTCGATGTGCGTCAGACGGTGGATCTCGTCCTCGCTCACACCGCGCTTGACCGCGTCGAAGAGCAGCTCGAAGCGGTCGTAGGACGGGATCGCCAGGCGGTCCTTCAGCTCGGACAGATCCTCCGGAAGCCGCGTGCGCACGTCCATCTCGCGCGAGCGCATCGCCTTCATGAACGCCTGCTTGAAGGTGCGGCCGATCGCCATCGCCTCGCCGACCGACTGCATGTGGGTCGAGAGACGGCCGTCCGTGCCCGGGAACTTCTCGAAGGCGAAGCGCGGCCACTTGACCACCACGTAGTCGATCGTGGGCTCGAAGCTGGCGGGCGTGACGCGCGTGATGTCGTTGTCGATCTCGTCGAGCTCGTAGCCCACCGCCAGGCGGGCGGCGATCTTCGCGATCGGGAAGCCGGTGGCCTTGGAGGCGAGGGCACTCGACCGCGACACGCGCGGGTTCATCTCGATCACGACGATCTCGTCGGTCTGCGGGTTGACCGCGAACTGGATGTTCGACCCGCCGGTCTCGACGCCGACGGCGCGAATGACCTGGATCGCCTGGTCGCGCAGCGCCTGGTACTGGCGATCGGTGAGGGTCTGCTGCGGGGCCACCGTGACCGAGTCGCCCGTGTGCACGCCCATCGGGTCGATGTTCTCGATCGAGCAGATGATCACGACGTTGTCGTTGCGGTCGCGCATCACCTCGAGCTCGAACTCGCCCCAGCCGATGACCGACTCCTCGACGAGCACCTGGCCGATCGGGCTTGCCGCGAGGCCCTCGCCGATGCGCTGGCGGAACTCCGCGTCGGTGCGGGCGATGCCGCCGCCCCGGCCGCCCATCGTGAAGCCGGGGCGGATGATCGCCGGCAGCCCGATCTCCGGCAGCGCGCGATCGGCCTCGGCGATGCTCGACACGATGGCCGAGCGCGGCACGCGCATCCCGGCCTTCTCGATGGTCTCGCGGAACAGCTCGCGGTCCTCGGCGCGGCGGATGGCGTCGTAGTTCGCGCCGATCAGCTCGACGCCCGACTTCTCGAGGGTGCCGTCCTCGCTCAGCGCGCGGGCGAGGTTCAGCGCGGTGCCCCCGCCCAGCGTCGGCAGCAGCGCATCGGGCTGCTCGCGCTCGATCACCCGCGCGACGGACTCCGGAGTGAGGGGTTCGATGTAGGTGGCGGTGGCGAACTCCGGGTCCGTCATGATCGTCGCCGGGTTGGAGTTGACGAGGATCACCTCGTAGCCCTCCTCCAGGAGGACCTTGCACGCCTGCGCGCCCGAGTAGTCGAACTCGGCGGCCTGGCCGATCACGATCGGGCCGCTGCCAAGCACCAGGATGCGCTCTATGTCGTCACGCCGCGGCAAGCCGCTCCAGGAAACGGTCGAAGAGATACAGGGAGTCGTGCGGGCCGGGGCCGGCCTCCGGGTGGTACTGGACCGTCGAGCCGGGCACGTCGAGCAGGTTGAGACCCTCGACCGTGCGGTCGTAGAGGTTCAGCAGGCTCAGCTCGGCGGTGCCGAAGTCGGTCTCCCAGCGCACCGCCTCGTCGGTGTCGATCGTCTGCTGGCCGTGCGGGCCGAGCACCGCGAAGCCGTGGTTCTGGCTCGTGATGTCGATGCGGCCGGTCTCCAGGTCCTTCACCGGGTGGTTGGCGCCGCGGTGGCCGAACGGGAGCTTGAAGGTCTCGAGGCCCACCGCTCGGCATAGGAGCTGATGGCCGAGGCAGATGCCCCACACCGGGGTCTGGCCCACGATGTCGCGGACGGTGTCGACCACGTAGCCGAGCGCGGCGGGGTCGCCCGGGCCGTTCGCCAGGAAGACGGCGTCCGGGTCGCGCGCGAGGAGCTCCTCGGCGCTCGCGGTGCACGGATGCAGCTCGACGCGGGCGCCGCGCTCGCGGAGGTGGCGGACGATCGAGCCCTTGATGCCGGTGTCGATCGCGACGATGCGCGGGCCGGGGTTGTCCGGGTCGAGGATCAGCGCCTCCGAGGGCGTTACCTCGCGCGCGAGGTCGCAGCCCGCCATCGGCGGCTCGGCCATCACGCGCTCGCGCGCCTCGGACTCGGGCATGTCGCCCGGGAACACGCCGCCGCGCATCGCGCCCTTGTCGCGGATGTGGAGAACGAGCGCGCGGGTGTCGACGCCGCTCAGCGCAGGAATGCCGCAGTCGGTCAGCCAGGTGAGCCATCCGCCCTCGGCACTCGGCGCGTCCTCGCGGTTCACGCCCTCGCGCATGATCACCGCGCGCGCGTGAATCGAGTCCGACTCCATCGCCTCGGCGGAGACGCCGTAGTTGCCGATGAGCGGGTAGGTGAAGACGATGATCTGGCCGCGGTAGCTCGGGTCGGTGACCGACTCCTGGTAGCCGGACATCGAGGTGTTGAAGACGACCTCGCCTGTGCGGGCTATTGGGGCGCCGACGGAGTCGCCGTCAAAGCGCGTGCCGTCTTCGAGGAGGAGGTAAGCCGGGTGACTCGTGACTCGTGACTCGTGACTCGTCACTTCACCAGCGCCTGTACTTTCTTGAACTCGTCCGTGCCCGCTGCGCCCAGCAGTTCGAACAGGGCCATCTCCACGGACGTGATCACCGCGCCGGAGCCCTCCATCTTGCGCAGGCCGAGGTCGCGGTTCTCCTTCGTGCGCGAGGAGACCGCGTCGCGGACCACGTGCACCTGAACGCCGCGGCCCATCAGGTCGTGCGCGGTCTGCGACACGCAGACGTGCGCCTCGATGCCGCAGACGATGGCCTGCTCGCGGCCGCCGAGATCGAAGCCCTCGGCGTCGGCCGCGGAGAAGCAGACCTTGTCGATCGGCTCGGTCCCCTCGGGCAGGTGCTCCGCCACCTCGGGCACCGTCGAGCCGAGCCCGCGCGGGTACTGCTCGGTGACGATCACCGGCACGCCGAGCGCCTTCGCTCCCTCGACGAGGATGGCGACGTTGGCGGCCACCTCGTCGAAGCCGCGGACGGCGGGGCGGAACGCCTCCTGGACGTCGACGACGATCAGCGCGGTGCGGTCGCGGTCGAGGATCCGGCTCATACGGCTCCGATCGCGAACGAGCGCTCGCGGTAGGCGACGGCGCCGGCGGCCACGGTCATGCGGACGCGCCCGGTGAGGCGGCGGCCGGCGAAGCAGCAGTTCGCGCTGCGGCTCTCATAGCCGGCCTCGCCCACCTCCCACTCGGCGGCGAGATCGACCAGTGCGATGTTGGCGAGCGCGCCCTTCGTGAGCGTCGGCGTGTCCAGATCGAACGGCGCGGCGCCGGCGGTCATGCGCTCGACGAGCAGCGCGAGCGAGACGTGGCCCGGCAGCACCAGCTCGGTGTGGAGCGCGGCGAAGGCGGTCTCGAGTCCCGTGACCCCCATCGGCGCCACCTCGAACGGCTGCTCCTTCTCCTCGCGCGAATGCGGCGCGTGGTCGGTGCCGATGCAGTCGATGGCGCCCGAGCGGAGCGCCTCGATCAGCACCGTGCGGTCCTCTGCCGAGCGCAGCGGCGGGTTCATCTTGAAGTTCGGGTCGAGCCCCATGACCGCCTCGTCGGTTAGCGTCAGGTGGTGCGGGGTGAGCTCCGCGGTGATCTTCACGCCCTCGGCCTTCGCGCGCTCGATGGCCGCCACCGTCTCGCGCGCGGAGACGTGCTGGATATGGATGCGGGCATCCTCGTAGAGGGCGATGGCGGCGTCGCGGGCCGCCATCGTGGACTCGCTGATCGAGGGAATTCCGGCGAGCCCCAGCAAGGCCGAGACCGCGCCCTCGTGCATCACTCCCTGGCCCGACAGCGAGGGCTCCTCCTCGTGCAGCGCGAGCACCCGGCCCGCCAGCTTCTGGTAGCTGAGGGCGTGGCGCAGCGTGCCGGCCGAGCGCACGGGCAGGCCGTCGTCGCTGAACGCCACCGCGCCCTCGGCGGCGAGCTCCGCCATCTCGGTGAGCTCGTCGCCGCGCTGGCCGCGCGTGATCGCCGCCAGGAAGCCGACGGGCACGCGGGCTTCCTCGCGAGCGCGCTGGCGCAGCGAGCGCAGCACCGGCGCCGAGTCCACGACCGGGTCGGTGTTCGGCATCGCGAGGATCGCGCAGAAGCCGCCGGCCGCCGCGGCGCGCGTGCCCGAGTCGATGTCCTCCTCGTCCTCGCGGCCCGGCGTGCGCAGGTGCACGTGCGGGTCGACGAAGGCGGGGAACGCGTGCAGGCCCTCCGCGTCGACGACCTCCGCGCCGTCCCGGGCATTCAGGTCGGGGCCGATCTCCGCGATCTCGCCCTCGCGCACGAGCAGGTCGGTCTGCTGGTCGAGCCCCGCGCGCGGGTCGAGCAGCCGCGCCCCGCGCAGGAGCAGGTCGCCAAGCGGCGTGCCGGCGCGGTCGAGTGGGAGGCTCACGCGGGCTGCGGCTCCGTCTCCGCGCCGGTCGGCGAGGGGGCGCGGCCGCCCGCGCTTCGCGGCCCGCCCGCGAGCAGCTCGTAGAGCACCGCCATGCGCACGACGACGCCCGACTCCACCTGGTCGACGATCAGCGCCTGCGGCGAGTCGATGACCTCCGACGACAGCTCCACCCCGCGGTTCACCGGGCCTGGGTGCATCAGCAGCTGGTGGGGCGAGAGCCTGCGCGAGTCGATCTGGTAGCGCGCGGCGTACTCCCGCAGCGAGGGCACGTACGAGCCCTCCATGCGCTCGTGCTGCATCCGCAGCGCGTAGACCACGTCCGCGTCCTCGAGTCCCTCGAGCGTGTAGCGGACGTCGCAGTGCAGCGACTCGACCTCGCGCGGGATCAGCGTGGGCGGTCCGCAGACCGTCACCTGGCAGCCCATGCGCGTGAACGCGAGGATGTTCGACCGGGCGACCCGGCTGTGGAGCACGTCGCCGACGATCCAGACCTTCAGCCCCTCCAGCGGGCGCCGGCGGCTGAGCGTGTAGAGGTCGAGCAGGGCCTGCGTGGGGTGCTCGTGCTTGCCGTCGCCGGCGTTGATCACCGACGCGGCGGTCCAGCGGGCCACCAGTGCGGCGGCGCCCGCGTGCGGCGAGCGGATGACGATGGCGGCCGGGTCGTAGGCCGAGAGGGTCTGCACGGTGTCCTTGAGCGACTCGCCCTTGTCCACCGAGGAGCCCAGCGCCTTGATGTTCACGAGGTCGGCCGACAGACGCTTGGCCGCCAGCTCGAAGCTCGAGCTGGTGCGGGTGGAGGACTCGTAGAAGAGGTTGATGACGGTGCGGCCGCGCAGCGTCGGCACCTTCTTGATCTCGCGGCCGGACACCTCGGCGAAGCTCTGCGCGCGCCCGAGGATGCGCTCGATGTCCTCGCGCGAGAGATCGTCGATGGAAAGCAGGTTGCGCATCAGGCAGCGACCTCCGCGTGCTCGCTGATCGTGACCTCGTCCACGCCGTCGATCTCCTCGACGCGCACGTTCACGCGCTCGGCGCGGGCGGTGGGCAGGTTCTTGCCCACGTAGTCGGGACGGATCGGAAGCTCTCGGTGGCCGCGGTCGGCGAGGACGGCGAGCTGGACGCGGTCGGGGCGGCCGTAGTCGAACAGCGCCTCGATGGCGGAGCGCACCGTGCGGCCGGTGTAGAGGACGTCATCGACCAGCACCACGGTCATGTCGTCGAGCGGGAACTCGATGTGCGAGGAATGGACGACCGGCTGGCGCTCGGGACCGCGCCTGGCGACGTCGTCGCGGTAGAAGGAGATGTCCAGGTCGCCGAGCGGCACCGGCGAGTCGATCAGTCCCTCGACGAGCTCGCGCACGCGCGCCGCTATGACCGCTCCGCGCCTGTGGATGCCCACCACGGCGATGCGCTCGCCGCCCGTCTTCTCGACGATCTCGTGCGCGATCCGCACGAGGGTGCGGCGAATGTCCTCGCGGTCGAGTACGACCTTCTCGCTGCTCACGCCTGTCCTTCCTGGCCTCTCTGGACCGGGTTAAAGAACGTCGCGGGCGACTGTAGCAGTCCGCCACGATGGACTCGGCTGGGCACGTTGGCGCTCAAACTTCCTTGATCGGCCCGTCGTCCCGGCGTAGGCTCGGCACTCGTCGGACTTGCACCCGCCACCCAAGAACGCGAACTCGTGCCCGAGGCGCGCGTCGGGAAGAGGCGCATACCGAAGTTGGCCAAGGCGCTCCCTTTCCTCGTGGCGATACCCGGCATCGCCGCCTTCGTCTGGCAGCTCAACCCCGACTGGAAACCGGACCCGCGCAACCAGCTTCAGGCCTCGGTGAAGGCGATCGCGGTGGATCGCGACGTCACGCCGCGGCAGTTCATCGACTACCGGGGTCTGTCCGCGGCCGGCTTCCGGAAGGAGCAGCTCGACCTCCCCGGCGAGGTGGTCTACCTGCTGATCGAGGTCGAGGGCCGGAAGGGTCACACCGTGGATGCGCGCTTCTCCCTCTACAACTTCAAGACTGGCCAGCGAGTTGACCCGTTCGTGAACCTCCCGCTGCAGGGCTATCAGCCGCGGACTCCGGAGGACCGCAGCGTGCAGGCGGCCTGGATCCCGAGTCCGGTCGGGCCGCGCCGGGTTTACTTCGCGCGGATCGAGCTGCTGGACGGCGACACCACGCTCGCCATCGCGGACACCCAGAGGTTCAACGGATCCGCCCCACCCCACTGATCATGAGATCTCTCGTGGCCGCCGCCGTCTGCCTCGCGTGCGCCGCGCCGGCCCAGGCCGCCGACGGGCTGAACAACACGCTGCTTCAGGCCGAACCGCTCGACGCGGGCGGCGCCCCCACGAGCGCGGCCATCGACGTCCTCGGCGACAACGACTGGTACTCGTTCGACACGGCGCCGGGCGTGACGATGGACAGCGTGCAGATCCAGAAGACGAACACGGGCTGCGGCGTGCAAGCGTCGCTGTTCGGCACGGCGGGCGACCGGCTCGGCGGGGTGCTGGTAGGCGACAACCGCACCGAGACGCTGCGGCTGATCTCCCCGAACGCCCAGCGCTACTTCGTGATGGTCGACGACGGGACGCTCCTGTTCTGCACCGGCGCCGACTACACGCTGCGGCTCTTGCCGAGCCAGCCGATCGAGACGAGCGACGTGAACGCGGCGGCCACGCACTCGCGCAACCCGCTCGGCTGCGTGACCGACACGGGCGTGGTCGACCAGCTGACCTACCGCGTTCGCCAGGACAAGGCGCGCCTGCGCCAGGCCACGACAGCCTCGAAGAAGACCTCGTGGCGCAGGCGCCTGAGCCACGACAAGCGCAACCTCACGGCGTGGCGCGGCCTGGCCAGGCGCGACTGCGGCTCCTGAGGCTCAGGCGGGCGCCGCCGCCTCGTCGAGCCCAATGCGCTCGTGCAACCGCCGCAGCGGCTTCGGCGCCCACCAGTTCCACTTCCCGAGCAGCGCCATCAGCGACGGGACGAGCAGCGCACGGACGATCGTCGCGTCGATCAGGACCGCCAGCGCCGTGCCGACGCCGAGCTCCTTGATGAACACGATCCGCGAGGTGGCGAACGCGCCGATGGCCACGCAGAAGAGGAGCGCCGCGGCGGTGACGATGCGGCCGGTGCGCTCGAGGCCGATCGGCACCGCCTCGCGGTCCGGCACGCCCTGGGCGCGCGCCTCCTTGATGCGCGAGAGCAGGAACACGCCGTAGTCGGTCGAGAGCCCGAAGGCGACGGCGAACAGCACCACGGGCTGCGTCGTCTCGAGCGCGCCCTGGCTCACGTAGCCGAGGAAGCTCTCGAGGCGCCCGTCCTGGAAGATCAGCACGAGCAGCCCGAACGCCGCGCTCAGGCTCAGCGCGTTCATCACGAGCGCCTTGATTGGCAGGATCACCGAGCCCGTGAACAGGAACAGGACCACGACCGTGGTGAGCGCGAGCAGGCCGAGTGCGTAGGGCAGGTGATCGGCGATGCTCCGCTTGAGGTCCACGAAGGCGGCGCTGGCGCCGGTCACGCCGACGCCGGCGGGCGCGTCGAGCGCGCGGATGTCGCGGACCACGTCCTGAGCCGATCCAGACACGGTGGACGTGTTGCGCGGGACCACGTCGATCAGCGACAGCGGCTGATTGCCGAGCTGCTGTGGCCGGCCGACCGCCGCGACGCCCGGCAGCTGACGGATCCTGCCGGCGACCGCGGCGGTTTCCTCGCCGGGCGGCGCCTTCACCTCCACGACGACGGGCGAGGCGTTGTTGTCCGGGAACCGGGTCTTGAGCGCGGTGTCGACCTGCCGGGCCTGAGTGGAGGTGGGCAGGACGGTGGCGTCCACGCTCGTGAGCTTGATGTTCCAGAAGGGCAGGCCGAGCACGATCAGGAAGGTGGCGCTGAGCACGGCGATCGGCGCGGGCCGGCGCATGACGAAGCGCGAGATCCGGTACCAGGCGCCGCTCTCGGTGGGACGGGCATCGGCATCGGCCGCCCGGCGCAGCCAGTTCGGCGACAAGGCGTTCACGCGCGGGCCGAGCAGGGCCAGCGTCGAGCTGAGGACGACCAGGGCGACGCTTGCCGACAGCAGCGCGACCACCACTCCGCCCACCCCCATCGAGTAGAGGAAGCGCTGCGGGAACACGAGCAGCGACGCGAGCGCCGCCGCCACGGTGAGCGAGCTGAACAGCACGGTGCGGCCGGCGCTGGCCATCGTGCGCCGCAGCGCCTCGGCTCCGTAGCCGTGCTTGGCGGTCTCCTCGCGGTAGCGGGAGATCATGAACAGGCTGTAGTCGATGGCCAGCCCGAGTCCGAGGCCGGTGACGAGGTTGAGCGCGAACACCGACAGGCTCATGAACTCGGACGCGATGCGCAGCGCGAGGAACGTGAGCACGATCGACAGGCCGCCCATCAGCGGCGGCAGGATCGCCGCCACCCCGCTGCGGAAGAACCAGAGCGACAGCAGGAACAGGAGCGGCAGCGCCAAGAGCTCGGCGCGGGCAAGGTCCTCCTGCACGGTCTTGTTCGCTTCGCGCTGGGCCATCGCGTCGCCACCCAGCTTCACGCCGGACTGGCCCTTGAAGGCGGCGATCAGGCGATCGGCGGCCTTGGAGTCGTCGGCGTCCTTCTTCAGCCAGGCGACCACGTAGGTCGAGCGCCCGTCCTTGGACACCATCGTCGGGTCGTGGGTCTGGTACCAGGTGAGGACGCGGCCCACCTCGCGGTCGCTCGCGAGCGTGCGTGCGACTCCCGCGACCTTGCTCCGGCTGCGGTCGCTCACGAGCGCGACCACGCCGGGCTCCGACTCGAGGCCGGTGGCGCGCTCGATCGACTTGTCGGTCTTCACGCTGTCGGTGGCCGGGTCGTCGGCGCCGTAGGGCGCGAGCCGCGACGCCACGCCGGCGCCGAACACGCCCGCCACCACCGCCAGGACGACGGCTCCGATCACTATCCGCTTCCCGCGGCGCTGGGCTATGTCGGCGAGGCGTTGCAACATCGGAAGGGTTCCTTTCCAGGTAGTGTGCGCTTACTCACTTACGAGGGAAAAAAGAGAGGGTCAGGGCTTCTCCGCGAGCTTCGGAGGCAGCAGGCGATGGACCCAGGGCTCGTCGAGCTCCGGCAGATTCATCGCCGCGATCACGTTGAGCAGCATCCCGGTGGCGAAGAAGATGCGGACGGTGTCGGGGTCCGCCCCGGACGCCTGCTCGACGAACTGCACGAGCTTGCCGAATCCCTCGCGCACGACGGCGCAGATCTCGGGGTCCTCGCAGGCGGTGAAGTTGTGCATCTGGGCGAGGAGGGCGGTGCGGTCGTTCAGCAGCTCGATGTACGCGTGCCCCATCGCCTCGAGCGCCTCCGGCCCCTCCTTCCCCTCCGCCGCCTTGCGGAACGTCTCGTAGGTCCGCTGGAAGCAACGGTGGGAGGCCGCGATGAAGAGGTCTGTCTTCGTCGGGAAGAGGCGGAACAGGTAGGCGTGCGAGATGCCGGCCTTCTTGGCAATGTCGCTGGTCGGCGTGCCATGCAGGCCGCGGAGGGCGAACTCCTCGTAGGCGATGTCGGCGATCGCCTCGCGCCGCTCCTCCGCGGTCTGCCTGGTCTTGATCTTGGTGGCCATCGGACTGGGGAAGTTAGCCCTCACTCAGGATGTTCGTCAACGAGCCTCTGCCGTGACGGGCTCGACCGCGGGCGCCACGGCCGTCCGGCTCCTGCCCGGGACGAGCAGCGCGACCAGCGCGCCGATGAACAGGACCACCGCACCGACCCACACCGCCGGGACGAGGCCGTCGACGTAGGCCTGGCCCGAGGTGTAGCCGCCGTGGGCGGTGAACACCGTGGCGAGAACGCTGACGCCGAGCACGCCGCCCAGCTCGCGGATCGCGTTGGTGGCGCCCGACGCCTGGCCCACCTGGCCCTGCCGAACCGACTGGACCACGGTGTTGGCGGCGGGGGCGAACACCAGCGCCATGCCGGCACCGGCCATCACGAAGCCGGGCACGAAGCTGATGTAGTCGGCCGTCGGGCTCGCGACGTTGGCGAGCCAGACGAGCGCCGCGCCCTGCAGCGCGAGCCCGGCAGCCATCAGCGGACGCCCGCCGATGCGGTCGGACAGGATCCCGGCGATCGGCGCGATGAAGATCGGCATCACGGTCCAGGGCAGGATCCGCAGGCCGGACTGCAGCGCCGAGTAGCCCTGCACCACCTGGAAGAACTGCGACAGCAGGAAGATCGACCCGAAGGTCCCGAAGTACATCGCGAGCGACACGCCGTTGGTGGCGGCGAAGCCGCGGTTCTTGAAGAAGCTCATCGGCAGCATCGGCTCGGCGGTGCGCAGCTCGGTGAGCACGAACGCGGTCAGGAGCACGGCGCCCACGCCCAGCGACGCGAGCACGGTCGAGGTCGTCCAGCCGGCGGTCTGCGCGTGCACAACGCCGTAGACGACTCCCATCAGGCCGCCGCTCGCGAGCAGCAGGCCGCGCAGGTCGAAGGCGCGAGCCTCGCCGTGGCTCTCGCTCAGTCGCGCGTACGCGAGGGGCAGCGTCACGAGGCCGATCGGCACGTTCAGCCAGAAGATCCAGTGCCAGGAGATGCCGGTGACCACCGCGCCGCCGACCACCGGGCCGAGGGCGACGGCGAGTCCGCTGATGCCGGACCAGGCGCCGATCGCGAGGCCGCGCTTGTCGACGGGCACTGCCTCGCTGAGCAGCGTCAGCGTGAGCGGCGTGACGATCGCCGCGCCGAAGCCCTGGAGCGCGCGGGCGGCGATCAGGAAGCCGGTGTCGGGAGCGAGCGCCGCGCCCGCCGAGGCCAGCGTGAAGATCCCGAGGCCGACTGAGAACATGCGCTTGCGGCCGAGGCGGTCGCCGAGCGCGGCTCCCGTGAGCAGCAGCACCGCGTAGCTGAGCGTGTACGCGTTGACGGTCCACTCGAGCTGCTGGATCGTCGCGCCCAGATCGCGCTTGATGCTGGGCAGCGCGTTCGTGACGACGAGGTTGTCGAGCACGACCATGAACAGCGCGACCGAGACGATCGCGAAGGTCCATCCTGAGCGCTTCATCGCTTCCCCTTTCCGATGGTGAGTGAGTAACCACTCACTTGTACGATGGGTCAGGAAGTTAGCGCTCACTCACCTTCTTGTCAACCCCCATTGGGGGAAGACTTGTGGTGGATCGGTTCGCCCCGCTCGGGAAAGGGAATCTCCACGCGGTCGAAGTCGCGCGGGACGATCGTGTTGGGGAAGACCTCGCGTGCCTCGTCGCGCAGCTCGGGCCCCGCGTAGCGCTGCGAGATGTGGTTGAGCGCGAGCAGCCGCACCTCCGCCCTCTTCGCCAGCTCGGCAGCGTCGCGTGCGGTCGTGTGCCCGGTCTCGCGCGCGCGCACGGCGTCCTCGATGGAGAAGGTGGCCTCGTGGACCAGCAGGTCGGCGCGGTGGGCGACGACCACGGTCATCTCGGCGGGCGCGGTGTCGCCGGCGATCACGACCTTGCGGCCGCGGCGCGCCTCGCCGAGCACCTGCTCGGGGCGCACCTCACCCGAGGAGCCCGTCACCGTCTCCCCCTCCTGCAGGCGCCCGAAGTTCGGCCCGGGAGTGACGCCGAGCTCCCGCGCGCGCGCCTCGTCGAAGCGGCCGGGGCGCTCCTCCTCGATCAGCGCGTAGCCGTACGCGAGCACGCGGTGCTCGACCGCGAACGCGGCCACCCGGTAGCCGTCGCGCCACAGCTCCTGGTTCGGCTCGAGCTCCACGATCCGCACCTCGAACGCGGTCTTCCCCATCACCGGCAGCATCGCGTCGAACAGGGCTCCGAGCCGCGGCGGCCCGTAGATCGTCAGCGGGTGCTCGCGGCCGCGCAGGCTGAACGTCTTGAGGAGGCCGGGCAGGCCGAGGAAGTGGTCGGCGTGGAAGTGGCTGATGAAGATCTCCTCGAGCTCGAGCAGCCCGACCGACCGCAGCAGCTGGCGCTGCGTGCCCTCGCCGCAGTCGAAGAGGAGCCGGTCGCCGCCGCGGCGCACCAGCGTGGCGGGCAGGCCGCGCCGCGCCGTGGGCGCGGAGCCGGCGGTGCCCAAGAACAGCACGTCGAGATCCATGGCCTCGGCAGGTTAAGGCTGTGATCAGTCGAGCGGCAGGAGCTCGAACGTGAGCTTGCCGTCGTGCACGGTCGCCATCCCCATCGTGTGCCGCGGCTGGCGGCGCCGGTCCGTGGGGCTCCCCGGGTTGAAGATCTGGAAGCCGTCGGCCTGCTGGTGGAGCGGGATGTGCGAGTGGCCGAAGACCACGGCGTCGGCGTCCGGGAAGCGGCGGCGCATCCGCTCGAGCCGGCGGTCGGCGGGTCCCGCGTCGTGCACGATGGCGATGCGCGCTCCGTCCGCCTCCACCACGCGCGTCTCCGGCAGCAGCCGGCGCAGCGCGTGCGTGTCGACGTTGCCGGTGACGCCCGCCACCGGGCCGATCGCCTCCAGGTCGTGGAGCACCTCGGGCGTGGTGAAGTCCCCCGCGTGGAGGATCAGGTCGGCGCTTGCCAGGCGCTCGAGGCAGGCATCCGGGATGCGGCGGCGCCCGCGTGGCAGGTGAGTGTCGGAGATCACCGCGATGAGCATCGCGGCGGAGGCTAGTGGCGGCTGTGGGCCCTGCTGCGGTGCTTCTTCTTCCCGTGCCGCTTCCTCTTGAGCACGCGCCTCTTCTTCTTGGCCTTCTTCTGAATGACCTTGTGCTCGACCGGCAGCGCTCGCGGCGGCCGGACGGCGCTCGGCGGCGCGGCCACCACGGGCTGCGCGGGGATCGCCGGCGCCGGGACCGGGCTCGGCGTGTAGGTCTTCGGCGCTCCCCCACCCGCCAGCCGCAGGTTCCACGTCTTCATGACGTCCTCGGCGGGCTTGTAGGTGGGCGTGTAGTCGCTGTTCCAGCCGTTGGCCGGCAGCGTCGCGGGCCAGCTCCACCAGTACATGCCGGCGAACCAGGGCTTGCCGTTGAAGGTCTGGAAGGCCGCCTCGTAGGCGTTCGACTCCTCGTCCATCGAATAGAGGGCCTGCGAGTTCCAGATGTTGGGCGTGATCGCCGCGCCGATGATCGACCGGTAGCCGATCTCCGTGAACAGCACCTGCTTGCCGTACTGCCGAGAGGCGGCCTGAAGAGCGCTCACGTACCCGCGCGAGGTCCAGGCGGACAGGAGCTGCGAGACGGTCGGGGCCGGCAGCTCGGACAGTGGGTAGTAGGCATCGACGCCGATGAAGTCGAGGTCGCCCCAGAACTTCACCTGCTGGTACTCGTTCCAGTTCGCGGCGTAGGTGAGCACGCCGCTGAAGCGCTGCCGGATCCCGGCGATGATCTGCTGCCAGCGAGAGGTGTGGGCCGAGCCGGACATCGTCTTGAACTCGGTGCCCATCACGAGCATCGTCGCCCCGCCCTGTCTGGCGAGGTCGGCGTAGTGGTCGATCATCGACTCATAGCTCGTGAACCAGGCGCTCGGGTCCGTGGGCGCGATCACGCCGCGCCAGGCGCCGGTGATGAGGTCGACCTGAGGCTTCAGGGTCACCTCGAGCCCGAGCGCGCGGGCGCTGGCCATGGCATGAAGGATCGAGGCGTCGGTGGGCGTGGCGCCGTTGGCGCGGACGCTGTTCGACGTGGCGTTGTCCATGTACTGCGTGATCACGATCGACACGCTGTCGTTCCCCGAGGAGGCGGCGCGGGCCAGGGAAGCGTCCGAGGCGGCGGTGCCGTAGGTGCTCGCTGCGTAGGTGGCGAAGTCGACCCCGCGCTGCCAGTCGGCCCGCGCGGTCGCCGGCACGGCCAGCAGCGCGATCGCGAGCAGCACGTACCTGAAGAGCCTCATCTACCTTCGCTTCGGTACGAGCGGCCCAACCTTTAGCGATCCGGCCGGGATGTTGCCTACGTCCAAGAGGCAGGCTACGGTGGTTTCAGTGACCGCCGACGCCGTCCGTAGCGCGCGGCTGCTCCTCGAGACTCCTTCACCCGCCGATTCGGCTGTGCGGGCGCTCGCGGATGGCCGGGTTCCGCCACTGCCCGTGCGCGTAGCGCAGAGGGTTGCGATGAAGGCTGGGCGGATCACGTACGAGCGCAACGTGGTGTCGCCGCTGATGAAGGTGCGCTCGGAGGCGCTTGGTTCTGCCGCGTCCGGGCCGCCGCGGTTCCTCGTGCGGGTGGACGAGTTCCCGCACTACCTCGCGTGGGACCAACCCGAGAAGTACGGCACCGAGCCGTACCGCCGCTTCCACGAGATCATGACCTCCGCGGGTGTCCCCTATCTCATCGCGGTGCCGCCGCGGGTGAGCCGCTCGCCGCTCGACCCGACGGCCACCGAGTGGCGGCCTGTCTCGGACGACGAGCAGGCGATGCTCGACGAGCTGCGTTCCTCGAACGGATTCGTCGGCTTCGGCCTGCACGGCCGCGACCACCGGACCCGCCACGAGTCGCCGCGCCGCCACAGCGAGCTGTGCGGGCTGTCTCTCGGTGAGACGGAGGAATTGCTCGACAGCGCGCTCGGCGAGCTGCGCTCGTTCGGTGTCGAGACCGAGGTGTTCGTCCCGCCCTACAACCGCTTCGACGCGGCGCAGTACGAGCCGCTGGCCGCTCGTTTCCTTGTCGTCGGCGGGGGACCCGAATCCGTGCCGCTGATCGGCTTCCACCGTACGCCGGTGTGGCGCGGCGACGCCGTCTATCTCCCCTCCTACTTGC
>DATNBJ010000126.1:0-5661 GCA_035572055.1 Thermoleophilaceae bacterium
GCCGCGCCGCTGCTCTACGACCGCAACGCCGTGGAGGACGGGCTGGTGATCCAGCTCTTCACCGCGGTGCCGGCCTACATCGTGCTCGGCGTCGTGATGGCGAGCGCGAAGAGCCGGCTGATCCGCCTGCGCGACGCCGCCCACAGCCTGTCGCTCGCGGATCCGCTCACGGGCCTGCCGAACCGGCGGGCGTTCAGCGACCGCGTCGGGATGCACATCGGCGGCCAGCGCGCCGACGACTCCACCGGCCTGATGCTGATCGACCTCGACGACTTCAAGGAGGCGAACACCGCCCACGGTCACCCGGGCGGCGACCGCGTTCTGATCGAGACCGCCCAGGCACTCCGCGCGGCCGCCCGCACCGAGGACATGGTCGCCCGCCTCGGCGGCGACGAGTTCGCGATCGTGGTCCACGGGGTGGACGCGCACGGAATGCGGATGCTCGCCGAGCGCGTGCTCGAGGCGGTGCGCGCCTCCGGGGTGCGCCTGGCGAACGAGCTGCCGGGCATCCGGCTCACCGCGAGCGTGGGCTGGGCGATCCACCCGGACTCCGCCGACACGCTCGAGGAGCTGATCGCGGTAGCGGACCTGAGCCTGCGCGGCGCCAAGGGCGCCGGAAAGGATGGGGTGCTCGCCGCCGGCGAGCTCGCCGCCACCACCCTGTAACTGATCGTCGGAACGCCGATCAGCGGCCATAATCGATGTATGCGCAGCCTTCGGGTCGCCGTATTCGCAGCATTCATCGCCGCCGGACTGGGCCTGTTGCAGATCGGCGGCGCACGCGCGGCGGCCGAGAAGCAGCCGATCGCCTACTCGATCCAGCTGCACGCGACGATCGACCCGGCCACCGAGCGCTGGATGCACAAGGCGCTGAACGAGGCGAAGGACAAGAACGCCACCGTCGCGATCGTCCGGATCGACACCCCCGGCGGCCTCGACAGCTCCATGCGCTCGATCATCAAGGACATCCTGGCCGCCCCGATGCCGGTGATCGCCTACGTGTATCCCAACGGGTCGCGGGCGGCCTCGGCGGGCCTCTACATCACGCAGTCCGCGGACGTCGCGGCCATGGCGCCACAGACCAACATCGGCTCGGCCACGCCGATCGACTCGAACGGGCAGGACATCGGCGGCACGCTGGGCCGCAAGATCACGAACGACGCCGCCGCCTACGTGCGCGCGCTCACCTCGTCGCACGGGCGCAACGCCGAGGTGGCGGAGGAGATGGTGCGCAAGGCCACCAACATGACGGCCGCCGAGGCGCTGAACGCGCACCTGGTCGACGTGGTGGCGGGCGACCAGACCGAGCTGCTCCAGAAGCTCGACGGCTTCCAGGTGAAGGGTCCGAAGGCGCAGACGCTGCACACGGCCAACCTCAAGGTGGTCGAGCGCGACATGCCGTTCCAGTACGACCTGCTGGAGATCCTGGTGAACCCGACGGTCGCCTATCTGCTGCTCACTGCCGGGTTCGCGGGCCTGGCCTTCGAGTTCTTCAGCCCGGGCGCGGTGGCGCCTGGCGTGCTCGGCGCGCTTGCGCTGCTCCTCGGCCTGTTCGGCACCGCGCAGCTGCCGGTGAACGCGGCCGGCGTCGTGCTCTTCCTCACCGCGATCGTGCTGTTCATCCTGGAGTTGAAAGTGGGAGGTCACGCCATCTTCGGCGTGGGCGGCGTCATCGCCCTGATCGCGAGCGGCCTGCTGCTGTTCAACACCGGCGGCGCGTTCTCCATCGACGTGCCCATCGTCATCGCCGCCGCGGCGATCATCGGCAGCCTGCTGCTGTGGGGCGCCTCGAAGGCGGCCGCGGCGCGCCACCGCCCGGTCGTCACCGGTTGGGAGGAGATGGTCGGCGCCCAGGGCACCGTGCGGGTCGCGCTCGACCCGGTCGGTCAGGTCTTCACCCAAGGGGCGCTGTGGCGGGCGAAGTCCTCCGAGGAGGGTGGGAACGTGCCAGTCGGCGATAGAGTCCGGGTTGACTCGGTCGAGGGGCTCACCCTCTACGTGTCGCCGGCTCCGGCGGAGGAGCAGAGCGAGGAGAAGGAGGAGAGCCCGGCATGGGGGTAGCGCTCGCGATCATCGCCGTCGCGGTCTTCTTCGCGGTGATCCTGCTGGCCACCGCGCTGAGGGTGCTGCGCGAGTACGAGCGCGGCGTGATCTTCCGGCTCGGCCGCCTGATCGCGCAGAAGGGGCCGGGCCTGATCGTCCTGATCCCGATCATCGACCGCATGGTGCGCGTGGACCTGCGCACGGTCACGCTCCAGATCCCGCCGCAGGAGGTGATCACGCGCGACAACGTCACCGCCCGCGTGACCGCCGTCGCCTACTTCCGCGTGATCGACCCGAACCGCGCGATCGTCGAGGTCGAGAACTTCCTCGCCGCGGTCACCCAGATCTCGCAGACCACGCTGCGGTCCGTGCTGGGCACCGCCGAGCTCGACACGCTGCTCTCCGAGCGCGAGCGGCTGAACGTCGACCTCCAGAAGATCATCGACGACCAGACCGAGCCCTGGGGCGTGAAGGTCACCACCGTCGAGATCAAGGACGTGGAGATCCCGCAGGGCATGCAGCGCGCGATGGCCCGCCAGGCGGAGGCCGAGCGCGAGCGCCGCGCGAAGATCATCAACGCCGAGGGCGAGTTCCAGGCGGCCGAGCGCCTCTTCGACGCAGCCGAGATCATCAGCAAGAACCCGGCCACGATCCAGCTCCGCTACCTCCAGACCCTGCTCGAGCTGGGCTCGGGATCGAGCTCGACGATCGTCTTCCCGCTGCCGATCGACCTGATCACCCCGCTCGCGGAGGCGCTGGGCCGCAGCGGCCGCGAGGGGAGCAAGCCGCCGCCACCGCCTCCACCGCCGTCGCTCGAGGACAGTGCCTAGTGCCGTCGCGCTCGCGCCGCTGCGCGCGTCCGACGCTGAAGAGCTCGTAGGGCTGCTGGCGGAGTCGGACCTGCGGGTCTGGCTGCGCGCGCGCGACGTGGACCAGCTCCGCGACCGCTTCCACGGCTGGGAGGTGCGCCGCTCGCCGGACGGCCGCGAGGCCTGGCTCAACTGGATCGTGCGCTCGGCCGACGACGGTCGCGCGGTCGGCTGGGCCCAGGCCACGGTGGCCGAGGGAGCCGCGCAGGTGGCCTACGCGGTGCTGCCCGCCGAGCGCGGGCAGGGCTTCGCCACGGCGGCGCTGATGGCGATGATGGACGTGCTGCGCGACGAGCTGGGCGTGGTCTTCTTCGAGGCCCACATCGACGAGGCCAACGTCGGCTCCCAGAAGGTGGCGGCTGCCGCGGGCCTTAAGCGGACGGACCGGACCGTGCGCGGCGAGTCCGTCTGGACCCTCACTGGCGCGTAGAAGCTCTCAAGACCCGGCGGTCGCCGCCGATCAACCGGATCGATTGCCTAATCCCCGGCACGGTGCCGGGGAGCGGGGGACCCAAGAAATCTGGTCCTTTGGGGCTAATCCAGCGGTGATCCGCTGGAGGCGCAACGCGCCAGCCCGTCAGCTAACCCCGCAGGCCGACGAAGGAGCCCAATTCCCTTGCGCCGTTTCACCCTTCCCGTATTGCTTGCTGCTGCGTTCCTGCCGGCAGCCCCAGCCTCCGCCAGACCTGCCGAGTACAACGGCGGAGCTCTACCCACCAGCTTCGATCCCGGCCGGCTCGGCGCGGCCACCCCGCCGCCGGCGGACACGGTCGACGCGCCGGTCGCCGGCGTCGCCACGCTCGATCACGGCGTGGCCCGGGCGCCGGCCGGCGCTCCCCAGGCCGTGAAGGAGGCCATCGACGCCGCCAACCGGATCCGCCACAAGCCCTATGTCTGGGGCGGAGGCCACGGGTCGTTCCAGGCCTCCGGCTACGACTGCTCGGGGTCGGTGTCCTACGTGCTGCACGCCGCCGGCCTGCTCGACTCGCCGCGCGTATCGGGCGCCTTCGAATCCTGGGGCACGAAGGGTCGCGGCGACTGGATCTCGGTCTACGCCAACGGTGGCCACGCCTACCTGGTCATCGCCGGCCTGCGCTTCGACACGAGCGGCTCCGGCCAGAGCGGACCGCGCTGGCGCGACGAGAGCCGCTCAGCACGCGGCTATCGCGTCCGGCACGCCCGCGGGCTCTAGTCCGGCGCCACGCGGAACGAGCCGCGCATGAACGGGTGCACCCGGCAGAAGAACGTGTACGTGCCGGGTGAGAGGTTGTTCGGCGTCGTCCAGGTCTGCTTGTTGTTGAACGCCGTCGAGCCGACCGGGCCGAAGCCGAGCTGACCCGAGTCGAAGCCGCCGAGACCGTTGGCGATCGGATAGCTGACCCCGGTGTTCAGGTCGCAGGGCGCCGCGCAGGCGGTGACCGAGTGCGAGATCTGGAACTGGAACGGCGTGGTGGGCGGCCCGTCGGCGTTGACGAAGGTGAGCGACTGGCCCTCCTTGATGGTCGGCGGGTCCTTCGAGCTGCCGCGCGCGCTGAGGTCGCCGCTCGAGTACTTGAAGTTCTCGATCTTCACCGTGCCGTTCGGCGCCGTGCCGTTGGGGAGGCTCAGCGGGTTGGCCACCGCCGGCGCAGTGGCCCCGTGCACGTCGTTCTCCTTCAGGTGGCCGTGCGTGATGTAGCCCTTCTGCGACACGGCACGCGCGAACGGGTCCGTTCCGCCGTGGGCGTTCGGGGCGATCCAGGCCACCATGATTCCCATCGCCTCGTACCACGAGGCCAGCTTCGACTCGTAGGTGGTGGTGATGCGCAGGATGTCGCCCTTGCGCACGTGCACCCGCCACTTGGGATTGGTTCCGGTCATCGCCAGGTCCCACGACACCGGCGCTCGATGCCCGAAGTAGACCGCCTTCGAGCGGAAGATCCGCACCGAGTTCGGCACGTCGCCCGGTATGGGCCCGCCCTTCTTGCGGGTCACCGTCGCGCCCGGCCGGACCACCATCATGTCGTCGTAGAGGCCGCCGGGGTGCATGTGCCCCGCGGTGGCCACGAGCGTGCCGGAGTAGGGGAGCACCCACTGGTTCGGCTGGCTGGTGCCGGGGTAGGGGTGCGGCGCCTGGTCCGGGAACGTGAACTTGCCGTTCGTGCCCGCCCCGCGCAGCGCGTCGAACACCGGGTACGCGTGCCCGTTCTCCACGTCCATCCAGACCGGCTTGACCGGCCTCATCTTCCGGCCGAGCTTCGACTTCGCCGGCACGAAGTCCACGTCATAGGTCAGGTAGCCCTTGAACCCGTTGTTCGTCAGGTCGTGGATCATGTAGCTGATGAACCAGCGGTCCGTGGCCTTGTTGAAGTAGCCGTAGGGCTTCGGGATCGAGAAGATCGTCTTCTCCTCGCCGGTGGCGAAGAAGCGCTCGGGCAGTCCCGGCGAGGTGGCGTCGCCGTTGCCCAGGTTGAGGAACACGCCGTGGTGCAGGTGCAGCTTGTACGTGGGCGGGATCCGGCCCTTCATGTCCACGAGGTTCGGCTTGATGCGAGTGATGTAGCCGTCCTCGCTCGGCTTCTCGACGAGCTGGTTCGCGCGGTTGCCGTACTCGATCAGGTTGGAGCCTGGCCGGATGTTCAGCGGGCCGTAGCGGAAGTGCAGGTGCTGGACCCCGCTCTTGCTCTTCGAGGCCGCCGAGGCGGGTTGCGCGACGACGGCAAGGGCAGCCGCGGCGAGCATGCAGATGAGGACCCGTTTCATCACCATT
>DATNBJ010000127.1:0-3616 GCA_035572055.1 Thermoleophilaceae bacterium
CTCCTTCGAGGAGCACAGCGCGATCATCGACGCCATCGCCGAGGGCGACCCGGACGCGGCCGAGAAGGCGATGCGGCGCCACCTGTCCCATGTTGCCGAAGCCCTGCGAGGAGCATCGAATTGACCCCATCAGAACGCGCGCGCGACCTCTTGCGAGGCGCCTTCGACACCCACGTCCACATCTCGCCGGACGTGGTGGAGCGCATCATCGACGACATCTCGCTGGCGCACCGCTTCGCCGAGCTCGGCATGGCGGGCTTCGGCCTGAAGTCGCACTACGGCTCGACCGCCGAGCGCGCCAGCGTGGTGCGCGCCGCGGTGCCCGGCATCCAGGTGCTCGGCGCGATCTCGCTGAACCGCGGGGTCGGCGGCATGAACCCGCTGGCGGTGGAGATCGCCGCGCGCGAGGGCGCGCGCATCGTCTGGTTCCCCACGGTCGACTCCGAGAACGAGTCCCACGAGCGCGATGCGCCGCCCGGCGCCAAGGTGCCGGTGTGGGTGAAGCTGCAGCTCGACCTGCGCGAGCAGGGCATCGAGATCGAGCCGGTGCCGGTGGTCGACGGGAACGGCGGCGTGCTGCCGGAGACGCAGACGGTGCTCGAGCTGATCGCCCGCCACGACATGGTGCTGGCCACCGGCCACCTGAGCCGCGACGAGATCTTCACGGTGGTCGACGCGGCGGTCGCCGCGGGCGTGAAGACGATCGTGGTCACCCACCCCGAGTTCCCGTCCCAGTCGGTCGGCGCCGACGACCAGCGCGCGCTCGCGGAGAAGGGCGCGCTGCTCGAGCGCTGCTTCACCACCCCGCACACCGGCAAGGTGGAGTGGGAGACGTGGATCGAGAACATCCGCGCGACGGGCGCCGAGAACTCGGTGCTGTCCACCGACCTGGGCCAGTCGTTCAACCCGCCCGTGGAGGACGGGCTGGCGCTGATGGTGGACCGGCTGCTGGATGCGGGCTTCGACGAGGAGGAGGTGCACACGATGGCTGTGAAGAACACGCGCCGGGTGGCGGGAGCTGAGCCCCTGTGAGCCGCCGGCTGCTCGTGATCGGAGCCCATTCGGCCGACTTCGTCTGGCGCGCCGGCGGCGTGACCGCGGCGACCACCGCCGACGGCGGCACCGCTCGCGTGATCGCGCTCTCGTACGGGGAGCGCGGCGAGTCGGGCGAGCTGTGGAAGGAGGAGGGCCAGACCGTCGAGCGCGTGAAGGAGATCCGCCACGGTGAGGCCGAGCGCGCGGCGGCGGCGCTCGGCGCCGACTTCAAGGCGCTCGATTTCGGCGACTACCCGCTGCAGATCGACGGCGACCGCCTCATCCGGATCGCCGACGAGATCCGCGAGTTCGCGCCGGACGTGCTGATCACGCACACGGACCGCGACCCCTTCAACCCGGACCACGCGCAGGCGCACTTCGCGGTCGACCGCGCGCGCTCGCTGGCGGCCGGCGCCGGTGTGCCGAGCGGGTTCGCCACGGTCAAGCCGCCCGAGCTGTTCCTCTTCGAGCCGCACCAGCCGGAGCTGTGCAACTTCACGCCGACCACGTTCGTGGACATCACCGCGGTGATGGAGCGGAAGAAGGCGGCGATGGCGGAGATGAAGGCGCAGGCCTATCTCCAGACCTACTACGGCGAGCGCGCCGCCCATCGCGGCAACCACGCGCGGCGCTCGTCGGGCAACCAGGACATCCGCTTCGCCGAGGCGTTCCAGCGGGTCACCCCGCAGGTGGTGAGCGCCCTGTGAGCTACGACGAGCTGGCCCGGCTCGGCTCCGCCACCGTCTACGAGGCCGGCGGCCGGCGCGGCTACGTGGACGCCGACCTGATCCAGGTGGTGCCCGGCTCGCGCGTGGCCGGCCCGGCGCGAACCGTGGCGTGCGGCCAGGACGACAACCTGATGGTCCACGCGGTGATGGCCGAGGTCGAGGAGGGCGAGGTGATCGTCCTCACCATGCCGGAGCCGCGGCCGGTGGCGCTGGTGGGCGACCTTCTGGCGACTCAGGCCAAGGCGCAGGGCGCCGCCGGGATGCTGATCGACGCCTCGGTCCGCGACGTGGAGGAGCTGGCCGAGCTCGGGCTCCCCATCTGGGCGCGCTGGGTGCGCGTGAAGGGCGCCGTCAAGGACACGCCGGGGACGATCGGCGAGCCGGTGACGGTCGGCGGCGCGACCATTCGCAACGGCGACGTGCTCGTGCTCGACGCCGACGGCGTGGCCGTGGTCGAGCAGGAGCGAGTGGACGAGGTGCTCGCGGCATCCCGCGAGCGCGCCGAGCGCGAGGAGGTGAAGCGCGCGAAGCTCCAGGGCGGCGAGCTCTCCTATGACCTCGACAACCTGCGGGAGCGCGTCGAGGGATGAGCGAGCCGATCCGTGACCTCGCCCACATCGGGCATGCGGAGCTGCTCACGCCGTTCCCCGAGGAGAGCCTGCGCTTCTTCGTCGACATCTTCGGGATGGAGGTCGAGGCGCGTGAGGGCCAGTCGGCGTTCCTGCGCGGCTGGGGCGACTACGCGCGCTACAGCCTCAAGCTCACCGAGTCGGAGCTGCCGGGCATGGGCCACATGGCCATCCGCGCCTGGAGCCAGGAGGCGCTCGAGCGGCGCGCCAAGGCGCTCGAGGAGTCGGGCCACGGCATCGGCTGGACCGACGGCGACCTGGGCCACGGCCCGGCCTACCGGTTCACCGATCCGGACGGCCACCCGATGGAGATCTACTTCGAGGCCGAGCGCTATAAGCCGCCGGAGGAGCTCACCCCGCGGCTGAAGAACGTGCCGCAGCGGTTCACCGGCCGCGGCGCGGCGGTGAAGCGGCTCGACCACATCAACCTGCTGGCGAAGGACGTCGAGGCCAACCGCCGCTTCGCCGAGGACCTGCTCGGCTACCGCCTGTACGAGGCGATCCGCCTGAACGACGGCACCGAGTCGGGCGCCTGGATGAGCCTCTCGATCATGGCCCACGAGCTGATCTACGTGGCCGACCATGCGGGCCTCAACGGTCGCCTCCACCACTTCGCGTTCTGGGTCGACACGCGCGAGGAGATGCTGCGCGCGGCAGACTTCTTCCTCGACCACGACGTGCCGATCGAGGCCGCGCCGTCGAAGCACGCGGTGGCGCAGGGGTTCTTCCTCTACGTCTACGAGCCGGGCGGCAACCGCGTGGAGGTCACGAGCGGCGGCTACCTCCAGTACGACCCGCACCCGGAGCCGGTGGTCTGGACGGAGGCGGAGCGTGCCCGCGGCCAGGCCTGGGGAGTGCGCACGATCGAGACCTTCCACACCTACGGCACGCCGCCCGAGAGCGGCGAGGCCACCGGGCCGCCGCTGCCGCCCACCAGCCAGATCCCAGAGCTATAGGGGCTGGCGCACGCGGCTGGGCGTGCGCAGACCGTGGAATGCCATCTCCACGGCGAGGCCGGCCACCGACAGCGTGGCGATCACGATCGCCATCGGCACCGCCGTGTGCTGCCCGGCGATGCCCGCGAGCGGCGCCACCAGCGCCGCGATGAGGAACTGGCCGAGCCCGAGCAGCGCCGACGCGCTGCCGGCCGCCCAGCCCTGGTCGGCCAGCGCCAGCGCGGTGCTCGTGGGCACCTGGAAGCCGATGCCGGTCACGAGCACGATC
>DATNBJ010000128.1:0-18542 GCA_035572055.1 Thermoleophilaceae bacterium
GCTCAGATCAACAAAGCGACGTGAAACTCCGCCTCGAGCCCACCCTCGTCGCCGCCGTTCGCCGGCGCTACCGATCCGGTTCCGGCTTCGCCAACGCGGTCACCAGATCGCTCAGATACACGAGGTGCTCCCGCATCGCCCGCTCGGCGGCCGTCGGATCGCCGCGGCGGATCGCCTGGATCAGGTCGCGGTGCTGCTCGGTCACGACCGACTCCACCACGGCCGGGGCGATCATCTCGCGCAGCCGCGGCTGCAGGACGTCCACGATCCAGTCGGTGAAGGCGGCCGCCAGCCGGTTCCCTGCGATGTCGGCCACGAGGCGGTGCACCCGCGCGTCGGCCGTGCCGAACTCGGGTTCGTCCAGCGAGCGCTCCAGCTCGGCCAGCACCTTCTCGAGCGCCTGCACGTCGTTCTCGTCGGCGCGCTGCGCGGCGAGCCCCGCCAGCGGCACCTCGAGCAGGATGCGCGTCTCGATCAGCTCGTGGACGTCGATGCTCTGGGCCTGGAGCATCGACTCCACCGACTCGCTCACGCTCATGCCGATGCCCTGCTCCGGCGTGGCCGCCACGAAGATGCCGCCGCCCGGCCCCTTGGAGGCGCGGACCAGGTGAGCGGAAGACAGCAGCCGAAGCGCCTCGCGCAGCGTCGGCCGCGAGACGCCGAACTCGCGCGCGAGGTCCTCCTCGCGGCCGAGGCGATGCCCCGGCAGCAGCTCCTCGGTCTGGATGTGGACGCGGATGCGGTCGGCCACACCCTCGCTGATGCTGCGCCGAGGGCTGCTGTCGGGCTCAACCGCCATTGCGGCTTCCCTCGCGGCGCAGCCGCGCCGGGGACGGTGGTCGGAGATCCACCACGCGCCGCGCCTTCACGATCTGGGCGGGCAGGATCCCCGCCTTGATCGGCACGATTCGCACTCGCAGTCCAAGCCGCTGACGCAGCCGCGCCTGGATCGCGCGCGCATCCGACGGCCGGTTCAGCTCAACCTCCACCTTCACCTCGTCCATCGCGCGCGGGTCGTTGTAGAAGGTGATCCGGAACTCGCCCACGCCCGGGAACTCGCGCAGGATCTGCTCTATCGCGGACGGAAAGACGTTCATCCCGCGGATCACGACCATGTCGTCGCTGCGGCCCAGCACGCCGCCGGGCAGCCAGCGCCCCAGGTGGCCCGATGGGCAGGGCTCCGGCTGGCGCTCCACCACGTCGCCCGTGCGGTAGCGGATGGCGGGGAACCCGACGCGGCCCAGAGCGGTGATCACGAGCTCGCCGAGCTCGCCGTCCGCCACCGGCTCACCGGTCTCCGGGTGCACGATCTCGGCGATCAGCTCGTCCTCCGACAGGTGCAGCCCGCCGTGCTCGGCGCACGGGTAGGCGATCGGGCCGACCTCGGAGAGCCCCGCGTGGTCGTAGCAGCGGGCATCCCACAGGCGCTCGATCTCCGCGCGGACGCCCGGTAGGGAGGCGCCCGGCTCACCCGTGCAGATCAGCCGCTGGACCGACTCCAGCGCGTCCAGCTCGTCGCTCTGCGCGGCGACCTTGGCCAGGTGCACCGCATAGCTCGGCGTGCAGGTCAGGACCGTGGCGCCGTACTCGCGAATCGTGTCGAGCCGCTGGAGCGAATCCATGCCGCCGAGCGCGACGGCCATGGCCCCAACCTCGCCGGTGCCCTCGTACGACGCCCAGAACTGGACGTAGGGGCCGAAGGAGTGCGCGAGCGCCACGACGTCGGTGGCACCCACGCCCGCGGAGCGGAACACGCGCGCGAAGCAGCGCCGCCACCAGGCCCAGTCCTCGGGCGTGTCGAGCACGCGCAGGGTCTGCCCGGACGTGCCACTGGTCTGGTGCACGTGCGCGTAGCGCTCCAGCCCGAAGGTCAGGTTGGTGCCGAACGGCGGGTGCTCGGCCTGGTCGGCCACCAGCTCCTGCTTGCTGCTGAACGGGATCCGCGACAGGTCGTCCAGCGAGCGGACCTCGACGCCGTCGAGCCGCCGCCGCTGGAACTCGTTCGTGGCGCCGGCCTGCTCGAGCAGCGCCTGCAGGCGCTCGAGCCGCGCGGTGTCAGCGGTTGAGGCGTGGATTGTCACGTTGCGGTCACCACAGCCAAAACATCAGATCTTTTCCATCATCTCGCCTTAACAGAGCTAAAAAGGCGAAACGAGGTGATGGAACCGCCGCAAAATCCTGTCGGCCAGACACGGCGGATAGGACAGATAATATGCTGCCCCAATGAGTAGCGGCGACTGGCCCGACCGCTGACAGGCAAATTGCGCACCCAGGTCGGGATTGTCGGCGCGGGCCCCGCAGGACTCGTTCTGGGGCATTTGCTGCACCAAAGCGGGATAGAGGCGGTGATCCTCGAGGATCGCCCGCGCGAGTACGTGGAGCAGCGCGTACGCGCCGGAGTCCTCGAGCAGGGCACCGTCGACCTGCTCCACGAGATGGGCCTGGGCGACCGGATGGAGCGCGAGGGCATCGTCCACCACGGCGTCGAGCTCCGTTTTCGCCACACGCCCCACCGTATTGCGCTGAGCGACCTCACGGGGGGCCGCGCGATCACCATTTACGGTCAGCAGGAGGTCGTGAAGGACCTGATCAACGCGCGCCAGGCGATGGACCTGCCGCTGTTCTTCGAGGTCGACGACGTGAAGCTCCACGGCATCGACACGGACGCGCCGCGCATCACCTTCCGCCACGACGGCGAGGAGCAGGAGCTCCACTGCGACGTGATAGCCGGCTGCGACGGCTTCCACGGCGTCTCCCGGCCCTCGATCCCCGAGGGCGCGATCAGCATCTACGACCACGTCTATCCCTTCGGCTGGCTGGGCATCCTGGCGCAGGTCCCGCCCTCCAGCGAGGAGCTGATCTACGCCAACCACGAGCGCGGCTTCGCCCTCCACAGCCTGCGCTCGCCCGAGCTCAGCCGCCTCTACATCCAGTGCGACCCGGCCGACGACATCGCCAACTGGCCCGACGAGCGCATCTGGGAGGAGATGCACACGCGCTTCGAGGCCGACGGCTTCACGCTGAACGAGGGCCCGATCGTCGAGAAGGGCATCACGCCGATGCGCAGCTTCGTGGTCGAGCCGATGCAGTACGGGCGCCTGTACCTGGCCGGGGACGCCGCGCACATCGTGCCCCCAACCGGCGCCAAGGGCCTCAACCTGGCGGTGGCCGACGTGAAGCTCCTGGCCGGGGCGCTCGCCAAGTGGTACGCGGACGGCGACGATTCGGGCCTCGGCGAGTACTCCGCCGCCTGCCTGCGCCGCGTCTGGCGCGTCCAGCACTTCTCCTGGTGGATGACCTCGATGCTGCACCGCTCGGAGGGCACGAACGGCTTCGAGGAGCACCTCCAGCTCGCCCAGCTCGAGTACGTCACCAGCTCCGAGGCCGCTGCACGAACGCTTGCCGAGAACTATGTGGGCCTCGAGACCGTCTAGACCGTCTATCCTCGCAAGTCGATGCCGAACGTAGGTCCGCTCGAGCTCATCGTCGTCCTGGTCATCGCCCTGATAGTCCTTGGCCCCAAGCGCCTGCCCGAAGTCGGCCGTTCAGTCGGCAAGGGCATGCGGGAGTTCAAGGAAGCCATCAGCGGCGAGAACGACGAGGACGAGGTGCGCGAGCCCGAGAAGCTCAACACTCCTCAGGCTTAGCCCGCTTATCCAGCGGCGCAGAACCAGGCGATCCAAGGACGCAGGGTCGAAGCCGTACGAGCGGTCCCGGCGAGACCAAGGACGCCGGAGCGCGCCGGTTCTGGGTGGCTAGACGCCGCCGATTCGGCTCGGGGGCCAGTAGGTGGCGATGGCGTCGCCGATCACCCATGAGATCGGCACCGGCCCCCAGTAGCGGCTGTCGTCCGACGCGCCGCGGTTGTCGCCCATCACGAACACGTAGCCCTTCGGCACCGTGATCGGGCGCGAGAACGTGCACTGCTCGGTGGACTCGCTGCACTTCGCCGCGAACGGCTCCTTCGCCAGCACGCCGTTGCGGACCGCGTGGCCGCGACGGATCGAGATCGTGTCGCCGCCGACCGCCACCACGCGCTTGATGAAGTTGTCGCCGGCGTGCTTGGGCACCGCCCGCGAGCAGGGGAACTGGGTGCCGCCGCCCTGGTCGCTGCGGCCGCACTCCTGCGCGTCCGCGCTCACCGGCGGGTGGAAGACGATGATGTCGCCGACCTTCGGGTCGGACCCGAGCCGGTGTGTCAGCCGGTTCACCAGCACTCGCTGGCCGACGTGCAGCGTGGGCTCCATCGACCCGCTCGGGATCCGGTACGGCTTGATCGCGTAGGCCTGCACCGACAGCGCCAGCCCCAGGGCGATCGCGACCAGGAAGACCGTCTCGAACAGCGCGTTCTTGCGGAGCCGGGCCAGCGTGGACATCCGCACTATGGTGGCAGGCCGGCTGGAGAGCTACCAGAAGGAAGCGGAGTCCAGCGACTCCTCGAGCTCCTCGAGCGACTTCGTGTAGACGCCGGAGCTCAGGTACTTCCAGCCGTCGTCGGGCGCGACGAAGACGACGTTGCCCTCGTCGAGCTCGCCCGCCACGCGCGCGGCGATCGACGCGATGGCCCCCGAGGACACACCCAGGAACACGCCCTCCTCATGGAGGAGCCTGCGCGTCCAGACCACCGCATCGCGGTTCGACACGAAGATCTTCCGGTCGAGCAGCGACAGGTCGATGATCGGCGGGATGTAGCCGTCCTCCAGCGAGCGCAGGCCCTGCACGAGCTCGCCCTGAAGCGGCTCGGCGGCCACGATCTTGGTCTCTGGGTTCTCCTCCTTCAGCCGGCGGGCGTTGCCCATCAGGGTGCCGCCCGTGCCGAGGCCGCCCACGAACACGGCCACGTCGTCCAGCTCCTCGAGGATCTCCACCGCGGTGCCGTTGTAGTGGGCCCGCGGATTGGCCTCGTTGCCGTACTGGTAGGGCATGTAGTAGCTCGAGTCGGACTCGGCCAGCTCGAGCGCCATCGCCACCGCGCCGTTCGATCCCTGCTCGCCCGGCGAGTAGACGATGTCCGCGCCGTACATGCGCAGGAGCTGGGTGCGCTCGGCCGTGACGTTGTCCGGCATCACGACCTTGATCGGGTAGCCCTTGCGCGAGCAGATCATCGCCAGGGAGATGCCCGTGTTGCCGGAGGTGGGCTCGAGGATCGTCTGGCCCGGCTGGATCGCCCCGCGCGACTCCGCCTCCTCGATCATCGAGCGCGCCACGCGGTCCTTAACGGAGCCGGTCGGGTTGTAGCTCTCGAGCTTCGCGTAGATGCGAACGCCGGGCTTGGGCGACAGGCGCTTCAGCTCGACCAGAGGCGTGTTCCCAATGGCCTGAACGATGTCGCCGTACTTGCCCCCGCAAGGACGGTTGCCTAGGTGCGGCTCAAGCATTGCTTCAGAAAGTGTAGTGCTCCAGCTCGGCTATGTAGTCCGCCGGTAGTCCGTGTTCGCGCGCCCCCGTTACGAGCAAATCCACGTAGTCGGGACGCGGCCGAACCTCGGCGGGTTCCTTCTCGATTACCTCGTACGCGAAGGCCGCAAACGACGAGTCGTCGAGCGTCACCTCGACCTCCCGGCGCCGGTACGCGAACCCTGCACCCTCCTTGGCGTCGAGCTCGCCCGGCCCGAACGGCAGCGCGTACAGCACGCCCCATACCGAGCGGCCGGGCGCGGGCACGATGTCGACCACGCCGGCACCCCATCTGATCGAGCGGCGAAGGAACGCGAGCCGGTGGCCGGGCAGCTCCGCCGGGCCGAGCACGCGGTGCGACGGGCACCAGGCGTCCAGCTCGGCGCTCGACATGTTGGAGCCGTAGGCGAAGTAGAGGGTGCCGCTCAGCGGCCGCCGGCCATCGCCGGCAGGATCACCAGCGTGTCGTTCGGGCCGACCGAGGTCTCGAGACCGTCCAGCACGCGCACGTCCTCGTCGTTCACGTAGACGTTCACGTAGCGGTTGAGCTCGCCCTCGGAGGAGAAGAGCTGGCTCTCCGCGGCCGGGTGCTGGGAAGCGAGAGCGCGCAGCACCTCACCCACGTTGCTGCCCTCCACCGCGACCTCCTTCTCGCCACCGGTGGACGAGCGGAGGACTGGCGGGATCTTGACGGTGCTCACGGGCGCGGCAGCCTACTGCTTAGCCGGCGGCCGCGCAGAAGAGCTCGTAGTCAGGGAAGACGCCCATCTCGTCGTCCGAGATCTCGCTCGGGTCGCGCGAGCAGATCGGGCAGTCGGGGTCGCGCCGGACCTTCAGCTCGGTGAAGCTGGCGGCCAGTGCGTCGTAGAGGAGCAGCCGGCCGATCAGCGGATCGCCGGCGCCCACCACGAGCTTGACGACCTCGGTCGCCTGGAGCAGGCCCATCGTGCCGGGCAGCACGCCCAGCACGCCGTTGGCGCCGCAGGACGGAGCGAGCTCCGCGGGCGGGGGCGTCGGGTAGAGGCAGCGGTAGCAGGGGCCGTCGTAGGGCTTGAAGACCGAGAGCTGGCCGTCGAAGCCGAGGATGGAGGCCGACACCACCGGGATCTGGAGGCGCACCGTGGCGTCGTTCAGCAGGTAGCGCGTGGGGAAGTTGTCCACGCCGTCGACGATCACGTCGTAGCCGGAGACGATCTCCATGATGTTGGAGGCGTCGAGGCGGGTCTGGTACTTCTCGACCTTCACCTCCGGGTTGATCTCCTTGATGGCGATCTCCGCGGAGTCGACCTTCGGCATGCCGATGCGGTCGTTCGAGTGGGCCACCTGGCGCTGCAGGTTCGAGAGGTCCACCACGTCGTTGTCGACGACGCCGAGCGTGCCGACGCCGGCGGCGGCGAGGTAGAGCGCGGTCGGCGAGCCGAGCCCGCCGGCGCCCAGCAGCAGCACCTTCGACTCCATCAGCTTCGTCTGGCCCTCGAGGCCGATCTCCGGGATCAGCAGGTGGCGCGAGTAGCGCTCGCGCTGCTCGGGGCTGAGCGACTTCGGCACCTCGACCTCGTAGCCGCGGTCCTTCCACAGGGTGATGCCGCCGGTCATCGACTCGACGTTCTCGTAGCCGAGCTCCTTGAGCATCGTGTTGGCCGCGAGAGCGGAGCGGTTGCCGGAGGCGCAGTAGGCGATCACCCGCGAGGACTTGTCGGGCGCGGCGCCCTCGATGCGGGACTCGAGATGCCCGCGCGGCACGTGCACCGCGCCGGGGAGGTGGGCCTCCTCGAACTCGTGCTGCTCGCGCACGTCGACGAGCACGTAGCCGTTCCCGCCGTTAGAGACGAGGTCGTGGACCTCGCGCGGGTCGACCTCCGTGATCTGCTCTTTGATCTGTCGGATCAGCTCTGCGCCGCTGGGCATCGCCTTAAAACTCCTGAAATCCGGTCGCCATTACTTCAATAAGTGTAGCGATGGTGTTCGCGAGCGCCCTGAAATGGATCGAGGCGCCCGAGGGCGCCTCAAATCCTAGACCCAAGACATGCTGTGGAAGCGAAGCTTCCGCCTGGAAGTGTTGCAGCTATTCCGGGATGTGACATCCGGTCGAGACCCCATTTGTCAGCAAGGAGGCCTCGATGAGCGAAAGGCGGAAGGCGGTGCCGCTTCCGGGAGCCTCGACGAGCTCGACCTTGCCGCCGTGGCTCTCGGCGACCTGGCGCACTATCGCCAGTCCCAGACCCGATCCCTGCCGGCCGCGGGCGGACTGCGAACGGTAGAAGCGGTCGAAGACGAAGGGCCTGTCGCCCGGGTCGATCCCGGGGCCGTGGTCGCGGACCAGCACCTCGCCGCGCGCTGTGGCCACCTCCACCACCCCGCCCGCCTCGCTCCACTTGGCGGCGTTCTCCACCAGGTTCCAGATCGCGCGATCCAGCTCCTGCGGGTCGCCGACCACGGTGGTGGGCTCGCCATCGTGGTCGAACGAGAGCTGCGGGAAGCGGGTGCGGGCACGCTCCACGACATCGTCGGCCACCCGATCGAGCTCGACCTCGCGCAGGTGGAGGTCGCGCTGGCTGCCACGGGCGAGGTCCACGAGGTCCGACACGAGCGCGCTCAGCTCCTCGGACTCGCGCGTGAGGTCGCGCAGCAGGCGCTCGCGGTCCTCGGGCTCGAGCTGCGAGTAGTCGCGCAAGACCTCGATGTTCGTGCGCAGGCTGGTGAGCGGGGTGCGCAGCTCGTGCGAGGCGTCGTTCACGAGCTGGCGCTGTGAGCGCATCGCGGTGTCGAGCGAGTCGAGCATCGCGTTGAAGGTGATCGCGAGCCGGCTCAGCTCGTCCTTGCCGTCCACGGGAATGCGCTCGCCGAGGTTGCGGGTCTCGGCCACGGTCTGGGCGGTGTGGCTCATGCGGCGGACGGGCCGAAGCGCCCCGCGCGCCACGAGCGTGCCCACCAGGCCGGCGAGCAGGATCCCGATCGCGCCGGTGATGCCCAGGCTCCAGGCCAGCCGGCTCAGCGCGCCATCGACCTCCTCCAGCGACTGGGCCACGATGACCGCGTGGCCCTTGCCCTGCGGCCGCACGTTCATTCGCATGTGCGTGCCGCGCACGGTCAGGTCGGTGAAGTAGGAGCCGCGGCCGGAGCGCGCGATCTCGAGCGCCTGCTTGGGCACCGGGAGGTTGAGACCGCCCTGTGCCTCGGGTGGCAGCGACTGCTTCCCCCTGGCGTCCACCACCTCGATGAACGACCGCAGGCCGCCGAACTCGGGAGTGCCCAGGACCCGCACTTGGAGCTTCTCGAGCCCGCGCTCCACGGTGCCGCCGGCGGCCTGTCCCGCCGTGCCGCCGCTGTCGAGCTTCTGCGTGAACACCCCCGGCTTGCCCTGCGGCGCCGGCGCGGACGCCGAGGACGACACGAAGACCAGATCGGACTGCCTGCCTAGCGTTGCGTCGACCCCGTCGCGGAGCTTGTCCCGCTCGATCACGTAGGTGGCCACCGAGCCGACCACGAGCACCAGCGCGATCGCCGCGGAGCAGTAGATCGTCAGCCGGCTGCGAAAGCTCACGTCAGTCCTCCCTCAGGATGAATCCCATGCCGCGGATCGTGTGGATCACGCGCGGCTCGCCGCCCGCCTCGAGACGCTGGCGGAGCTGGCCGAGCTGCACGTCCAGCGAGTTGGAGCCCGGGCCGAAGTCGTAGCCCCACACGCGCTCGTAGATCGTGGTGCGCGAGAGGAGCTGGCGCGGGTTCAGCATGAACAGCTCGAGCAGCAGGAACTCCATGCGGCGCAGCTCGATCCTGCGCCCGCCGCGATGGACCTCGAACGAGCGCGGGTCGAGACTGATGTCGGCGAAGCGCAGCGGCCTCTCGCCCGTTGCGGGCATCGTGCGGCGCAGCAGCGCGCGCAGGCGCGCGAGCAGCTCCTCGAGCGCGAACGGCTTCACCAGGTAGTCGTCGGCGCCCGCCTCGAGGCCGGTCACGCGGTCCGGCACGGCGTCGCGCGCGGTCAGCATCAGGATCGGCACGCTGTTGCCGACGCGGCGCAGCGAGCGGCACACCGCGAGGCCATCCACCTCGGGCATCAGCACGTCGAGGATCACGGCGTCGAACGGGGCACGAGCCATTCGGTCGAGTGCCTCGCGGCCGTCGCCGGCGAGCGTCACCTCGAAGCCGTTCACACGCAGCGCGCGGTCGATCGAGTCGCGGACCGTGGTGTCGTCGTCGACCACGAGCACGTTCACGCGGCCATCGTCTGACGTCAACTTAAGACGAACTTGAAATCTCCTGGGATTTAGCCGCGTCTTAGGGCCGGATCACCGTCGTCGTAGAGACGGCCTGTTCGCTGGTGCTCCATCAGCGAAGGGAGCCTCAGATGAAGTTCGGGTGGTTGGCGGCCGTGCTGGCCGCGGCAGGTCTCGTCGTGGCCGGGTGCGGCGGCGGCGGGGGCGGGTCGGGTAGCTCGACGACGTCCCAGGCGGCGATGCGGGACAAGGAGGTCAAGTACTCGCAGTGCATGCGCGAGCACGGGATCAAGAACTTCCCCGATCCCCAGCCCGACGGGGGCATGCTGCTCAAGGCGGGTCCGGGGACCGGAATCGATCCCGACAGCCCGCAGTTCAAGGCGGCGCAGCGCGCGTGCGCGAAGTACCAACCGAAGCAGGGCGTCAAGTTCGATCGCGCGAAGGCCCAGCAGATGCAGCAGGCGGCGCTCGAGTTCGCCCAGTGCATGCGCCGGCACGGCATCGACTTCCCGGACCCGCAGTTCCAGGACGGCGGAGCGAAGATGACGTTCGGAGGCCCGGGCATGAACCCGAACGACCCCAGGTTCAGGGCCGCGCAGCAGGCGTGCGCCAAGAACGCACCGGGGCCCGGCGGCGGCGTGGCGTTCGGAGCGGCGCCATGAGCGCCTCCACCGAGCGGCGCCTGCCCGGGCTGCGCGTCCGGCGCGGGTGGCTCGCGCTCGGCGCCGTGGGCGTGGCGGCCGCGGTGGCGATCGTGGTCCTCGCCTCGCGCGGCGGGTCGGGCAACCCGGCGGGCGCCGCACCGCCCGCCACCGCCGGCGTGGAGCGCCGCGACCTCGTGAACCGCGAGGACGTGTCGGGCACGCTCGACTACGCGGACAAGTCGACGCTCGGCGCCCACCTCGCGGGCACGCTCACCTGGCTGCCCGCCGAGGGGCGGGTGGTCGGTCGCGGCGGCGTGCTCTACCGGGCCGACGACGACCCGGTGGTGCTGATGTACGGCTCGCTGCCCGCGTGGCGCGCGCTGTCGGCAGGCGTGTCCGACGGCCCGGACGTGCTCGAGCTCGAGCGCAACCTGGCCGCGCTCGGCTACGAGCCCGGCACGGTGGACGACCACTTCAGCTCGTCGACCGCTGCGGCGGTGAAGGACTGGCAGGAGGACCTCGGCCTGCCCGAGACGGGCAGCATCGAGCTCGGGCGCGTGGTGTTCGAGTCCGGGCCGCAGCGAGTGGGCCAGGTCAGCGCGAAGCTCGGCGGCCAGGCGTCGGGGCCGCTGATGGACGTCTCCTCCACGCGCCACGTGGCCACCGCCGACATCGACGCCGCGGAGCAGACGATCGTGCACAGGGGCGACCGCGTGCTCGTGACGATGCCGTCCGGCGAGGACGTGCCCGGGCGGATCTCGGACGTCGGCCGGGTGGCCGAGGCGAGCAGGACGTCGAACAGCGGCTTCACGATCCCGATCGAGGTCGAGTTCGGTAAGAGGGTGAAGCTGCCGAACCTCGACCAGGCGCCTGTGACCGTGAGGGTGGCCAGCGAGAGCAAGAAGGGCGCGCTGTCGGTGCCGGTCACGGCGCTTGTGGCGCAGCCGGGCGGCGGCTACTCGGTGGAGGTCGTGAACGGCGGCCGGCGCTTCTACGTGCCGGTGCGGACCGGGCTGTTCGCCTCGGGCTACGTGGAGATCAGCGGCTCCGGCCTCGCGCCGGGCGTGAAGGTGGTGGTGCCGCGATGAGCGCGGTGGTGGAACTGCTCGGTGTGCGCCGGAGCTATCCCGGCGGCGTCGAGGCGCTGCGCGGGGTGGACCTCACGATCGGGGCGGGCGAGCTCGCGGCGATCGTGGGGCCGTCCGGCTCGGGCAAGTCCACGCTGCTGCACATCGTCGGGACGCTGGAGCGTCCGAGCGAGGGCACGGTGGCGATCGCCGGCCACGAGACCAGCAGGCTCGGCGACGGGCAGCTCGCGGGGCTGCGGGCGCGGACGATCGGCTTCGTCTTCCAGCAGTTCTTCCTGCTGCCGGGATCGACCGCGCTCGAGAACGTGGCCAACGGGCTGCTCTACACGGGCGCGCCCGCGCACGAGCGCGTGCGGCGCGCCCGCGAGGCGCTCGAGCAGGTGGGCCTCGGTCACAGGCTCGGGCACCGGGCGAACCAGCTCTCCGGCGGCGAGTGCCAGCGGGTGGCGATTGCCCGCGCGATCGTGGGGCGGCCGGCGCTCGTCCTCGCCGACGAGCCCACAGGCAACCTCGACACCCGCACCGGCGGCGAGATCGTGGGACTGCTGCGGGCGCTCAACGCGGCAGGGACGACCGTGCTCGTCATCACCCACGACCGCGCCGTGGCCGACACGCTCAACCGCCAGATCTCGATTCGCGACGGACTTGTGGAAAGCGATGTGGCGGCATGAGCGCCGAGGCAATCAGTCCCAGCACGCTCCAGCCGCGCGACGTCCTGCGCGTGGGTCTGGTCGGCCTCCGCACGCGGCGCCTGCGCGCCGTGCTCTCGGTGCTCGGCGTGGCGCTCGGCATCGCCTCGATGGTCGCGGTGCTCGGCATCTCGGCCTCGAGCAGGAACGACCTGCTGGCCGCGCTCGACAAGCTCGGCACCAACCTGCTCGTGGTCAAGCCGGGGCAGAGCTTCGCCGGGGCCGGCAGGGTCACGCTGCCGGACACCGCCAACGCGATGGTGGGCCACGCGAAGGACGTGACCGCGGCGTCGACGCTCGAGGACCTGGGCGACCTGACCGTGCGCCGCAACGACCACGTCGACAAGGCGGTCACCAACGCGCTCACCGTCGGCGCCGCCCGCTCGACACTCGCGACCACGGTGGGCGCCACACTGCGCGACGGCGCGTTCCTGAGCCCGGCCACTTCGCGCTATCCGGCCGTGGTGCTCGGCGCGACCGCCGCGGACCGGCTCGGCATCGACCGCGTCGGCAGCGGCGTGCAGGTCTGGATCGGCGACCGCTGGTACACGGTGGTGGGGATTCTCAATCCCGTGACGCTGGCGCCCGAGCTCGACTCGTACGCCCTGGTGGGGCTGGCCTACGCGGAGAACGAGCTCGGCGCCGACGACTCGCCCTCGTACATGTACGTGCGCGCGGATCCCGGCAACGTGGACCAGGTCAGCTCCATCCTCGGCCCGACGGCCAATCCGGAGCACCCGGAGGAGGTCGACGTGAGCCGCCCCTCCGATGCGCTCGAGGCGCGCGCCAAGACGAAGACCGCTTTCACGTCGCTGTTCCTCGGGCTCGGCGCCGTGGCGCTGTTCGTGGGTGGCGTGGGGATCGCCAACGTGATGGTCATCTCGGTGCTCGAGCGCCGCTCGGAGATCGGGCTGCGCAGGGCGCTCGGCGCCACCCGCCGGCACATCGCGGTGCAGTTCCTCACGGAGTCCGTGCTGCTGGGCGCCATGGGCGGCGCGGCCGGCGCGCTGATCGGCGTGCTGGTCACCGCCGGCTACGACGCCAACCGCGGCTGGGCGCTGACGATGCCGGCGTACGCGGTGGCCGGAGCGCTGGCCTGCGCCGTGGTGATCGGAGCGCTGGCCGGCGCCTATCCGGCGCTGCGCGGCGCACGCGTCTCCCCAACCACGGCGCTCCGCGCCGCGTGACACCCCACACCCCACACCCGACACCGGGTTACCCTCCGTGAGTGAACTCGCGCCACCTGCTCGCGCTGTCGACGGTCGCCGTGGCCGCCCTGGCAGCCGTCCTGATCGCGGCGCTGGTGCTCCGTAACAGCGACAGCAGCTCGGCGGCGGAGTTCGACGGCGCGATCATGCCCTCGGGCGTGCGCGCCCCCGCGTTCAGCCTGCGGGACCAGGACGGCAAGCCGATCGACATGGCCCAGTTCCAGGGGAAGCCCGTGATCGTCACCTTCCTCTACTCGCACTGCAAGGACACCTGTCCGGTGGAGGCGCGGCTCATCTCGAGCGCGGTGCAGGAGGTCGGCCACCCGGTTCCGGTGCTCGCATTCTCCGTCGATCCCGCGAACGACACCGGCGCCAGCGTCCACGCCTTCATGCGCGAGCAGAAGGTGACCGCCGACATCCGCTGGGTGCTCGGAACCCAGAAGGAGCTGAAGCCGATCTGGAAGGGCTACGCGGTCACCCCCCAGCGTGAGGACGAGGAGCACATGGCGCGCATCGTTCTCGTCGACAAGCAGGGCTTCCAGAAGATCGGCTACCCGCTGAACCAGACGACGCCGGACCGCATTGCGCACGACATGCGCCTGCTCGAGAAGCAGTGACGCGCACCGCGCTCGTCACCGGAGGCAACCGAGGTATCGGATACGAGATCTGCCGCGAGCTGGGTGAGCTGGGGCTCGACGTCGTGCTCACCGCCCGCGACCCGCAGGCGGCCGAAAGCGCGGCGGCGGACCTGGGCGCCCGGCCCGAGCAGCTCGACGTCGCAGATGCCGCGAGCGTCGCGGCGTGCGCTCACCGGCTCGCGGGCGTCGACGTCGACGTGCTGGTGAACAACGCCGGCCTCTACACCACCACGCCGGTCCTGAGCGTCGGCGAGGCGGACATGATGGAGACGCTCCAGGTGAACTTCGCGGGCGCATGGCGGACGGCGCGCGCGTGGCTGCCGGGGATGCGGGAGCGGGGCTACGGGCGAGTCGTCAACGTCGGCACCGGCTACGGGCAGACGCCGGCGGACCCGCCCGGTATGGGCGCCTACGGCCTGGCGAAGTCGTGTCTGAACGTGCTCACGCGCGTGCTGGCGCGAGAGGCCGGCGCGGCGGTGAAGGTCAACGCGATGTCGCCGGGCTGGGTGGCCACGCGCATGGGCGGAGCGGGCGCGCCGCGCAGCGTGGAAGAGGGAGCGGACACGGCGGTGTGGCTGGCGACACTGCCGGATGACGGTCCGACCGGCGGCTATTTCTACGACCGCGAGCGCATCGACTGGTAGTCCCCACACCCGGCACCCCGCACCCGGTCGTTATCCTAGTTGCCAGGTAGGTATTAACCACTTGATGTTCTCGACAAAAGCCGAGTACGGCGTGCGGATCATGGCCCACCTGGCCGCGCACGACGGGGACGGCCCCGTTTCGCTCTCGGCGATCGCCGAGGCCGAGGGGCTGCCGCTGGCCTACCTGGAGCATCTGGTGCAGCGTCTGCGCAAGGCCCAGCTCGTCGAGAGCACGCGCGGCGCGCACGGCGGATACAGGCTCGCGCGCGAGGCGTCCGACATCACGATGGCTGAGGTGGTGGAGGCGCTCGAGGGCGAGATCGCGCCGATCGAGTGCATAAGTGCCGACCCGGACGGGCAACTGGTCTGCAGCCGCGAGGCGACGCTCGACCGGATCTGCCCGACGAAGGTGCTCTGGACCCGCGTACAGGGGTCGATCGTCAGGACCCTGCGCGACATCAGCTTGAACGAACTAGTCGAACCGGTGAGGAAGAAAGCGACCGTATGAGCTTGGAGATTCAGAACCTGCACGTCCGGACAGAGGACAAGGAGATCCTCAAGGGCGTGAACCTCAAGGTCTCGAAGGGCGAGACCCACGCGCTCATGGGACCCAACGGGTCCGGCAAGTCCACGCTTGCCAACACGATCATGGGCAACCCGAACTACGAGGTCACCGAGGGCCGCATCCTGCTGAACGGCGAGGACGTGACCGAGGCGGACCCCGACGAGCGCGCCCGCGCGGGCGTGTTCATGGCCTTCCAGTACCCGGCCACGATCCCCGGCGTCTCCGTGGCCAACTTCCTGCGCACGGCGGTGAACGCGCGGCGCGAGGAGCCCATCAAGGTCAAGGAGTTCGGGTCGATGCTGCGGGCCAACATGGACCTGCTGCGGATCGATCCCGACTTCACCAGGCGCTACCTGAACGAGGGTTTCTCCGGCGGCGAGAAGAAGCGCGCGGAGATCCTGCAGCTCGCGATGCTGAAGCCGGAGTTCGCCGTGCTCGACGAGACCGACTCGGGCCTCGACATCGACGCCCTGCGGATCGTCTCGGACGGCGTGAACGCGCTGCGCGGCCCCGAGATGGGCACGCTGATCATCACGCACTACACGCGGATCCTGCAGTACGTGACCCCCGATTTCGTGCACATCATGCTGAACGGCAGGATCGTGCGCGAGGGCGGCAGCGAGCTCGCGACCGAGCTCGAGGACAAGGGCTACGACTGGGTCCGCGAGGAGGTCGCCGCCGGTGCCGCCTAGCTTCCTGGAGGAGCAGCGCAAGGCTGCTCTCGACGTATACGAGCGCGAGCCGGTGCCCACCTGGCGCCGATCGGGCTTCTGGACCACCACGCTGCGCCACCTCCGGCTCGACGAGCTCGAGCCACGGCACTACGACCCGGTCGACAGCTTCGAGGAGCTGCCGGGCGTCGTGATCGACGCGCTCAACTCCGAAGAGCTGGCGGGGCTGATCGTGCAGCGCGGAGCCAGCACCATCTACACGGCCCTGGACGACTCCCTGGCCGACGACGGAGTGATCCTCACCTCGCTTGAGCGCGCGGCCGAGGAGCACCCTGACCTGGTCGAGCGGTGGTACATGAAGCGCCTCTCGCACGAGGAGGGCAAGTTCCCGGCGGCCAGCGCGGCGTTCTGGACCGGCGGCGCCTTCCTCCACGTGCCGGACAACCTCAAGATCGAGAACCCGATCCAGGTCGTCTACGTGATCGACGAGCCCGGCACCGCGCAGTACGCGCACACGCTCGCCGTGGTCGGGCAGTTCGCCGAGCCCTACCTCCGCGAGTACTGCCTGGCGCCGGACTTCGAAGGCCAGGCGCTGCACGCCGGCGGCTTCGAGCTCTACTGCCGGCCGGGCTCGCAGGTGAAGCTCGCGCACTTCCAGGACTGGGGCTCGGGCGAGATCTACGACATCTCCACGAAGCGCGTCGAGATCCAGCGCGACGCCCACTGCGGCTGGGTGCCGATCCACCTGGGCGGCCACCTGACCAAGCAGACGCTCGACATCGTCACGGCGGAGAAGGGCTCGGACATGCGTCACAACGGGCTCTACTTCACCGAGGGCGACGAGCACCTCGACCTGTTCACCACCGACCTTCACGAGCAGGGCGACACCACCGGGGACACCGTCTGGAAGGGCGCCCTCACCGGCGAGTCGCGCGCGTCCTACGAGGGCCTCATCCACATCGTGCAGGGCGCGCAGAACACGAACACCTACCTGCAGACCCACTCCATGCTGCTCTCGCCGAAGGCGAAGGCGGACTCGATCCCGTCGCTGATCGTCCAGACCGACAACGTGTCGGCCTCGCACGGCGGCACCGTCGGCGAGATCGACGAGGAGCAGGTCTTCTACATGATGACCCGCGGCATCCCGCGCAGGGAGGCCGTGCGCATCCTGGTGGAGGGCTACTTCGAGCCGGTCATCGGCAAGCTCGGGGACCCCCCGCTCGAGGCGCTCGTGCGCCAGCGGATCGCCGGCAAGATCGCGGCGGCCGAGGAGCACGTCGAGGAGTACATCGAGCAGCGCTGATGGCCACCGCACACCACACCTCCACCCTGCCCGACGTTCGCGCTGACTTCCCCGTGCTGCGGCGCGAGTGGAACGGCCACCGCGTGACCTACATCGACTCGGCGGCCACCGCGCAGAAGCCGAAGCAGGTGCTCGATGCGATGGACCGCTTCCTGAACGAGTCGAACGCCAGCGTCCACCGCGGTGTCTACGACCTGGGCCGCGAGGCCACCGAGCTGTTCGAGGGGGCACGCGAGCGGATCGCCTCGTTCGTGGGCGGCACGGCCGAGACCACGATCTTCACGCACAACGCCACCGAGGCGATCAACCTCGTGGCCTACGCGTGGGCGCGCGACAACCTCGGGCCCGGCGACGAGATCCTGATCACGCGCATGGAGCACCACTCGAACGTGGTGCCGTGGCAGCTCGTGTGCCAGGACACCGGCGCGAAGCTGCGCTACCTCGGCGTCTCGGACGACGGACAGCTCTCACTCGATGAGCTCGACTCGGTGCTCGCGGAGGGCCGCGTGAAGCTCGTGGGCGTGGTGCACGTGTCGAACGTGCTCGGCACGATCAACCCGGTGGCGGAGATCGCCGCGCGCGCTCGCGCGGCGGGCGCGGTGTCGGTGGTCGACGGCACGCAGGCGGTGCCGCAGATGCCCGTGAACGTGGCCGACGTGGGTGCCGACTTCTACGCCTGGACCGGGCACAAGGCGCTCGGCCCCACGGGCGTGGGCGTGCTGCACGGGCGGCGCGAGCTCCTTCTGGAGATGCGCCCGTTCATCGCGGGCGGCCACATGATCTCCCGCGTCGACGACGAGCTGTCCACCTGGGCCGAGCTGCCGCACAAGTTCGAGGCGGGCACATCCGCCATCGCCGAGGCGATCGGGCTGGGCGCGGCGATCGACTACCTGTCGGACCTCGGCATGGAGAACGTGCGCACGCACGAGCGCGACCTCACCACGTACGCGCTCGAGCGTCTGCCCGAGGTGCCGGACATCACGCTCCACGGCCCGCCCGACCCGGACCGCCGCGGCGGGGTGGTGTCCTTCTCGATGGAGGGCATCCACCCGCACGACATCGCCGAGGTGTGCGACCGCTTCGCGGTCTGCATCCGCGCCGGCCACCACTGCGCGCAGCCGCTGATGCGCCGCCTGGGCGTGGGCGCCACGGCCCGGGCGTCGTTCCACGTGTACAACGCGCCGGAGGACGTGGACCGGTTGCTGGAGGCGCTGCACGAGGCGCGCCGGGTGTTCGAGCTCTAGCTAACCTTTTGTAAGTAAATGGAAGAGCTCTACAGGGACTACATACTCGACCACTACAAGAACCCCCGGAACTTCGGGGAGCTCGAGACCCGCGACCTCGAGTTCCACGACCACAACCCGCTGTGCGGGGACGAGCTCGGGGTCCACATCAGGGTCGAGGACGGCAAGATCGCCGACCTGCGCTTTCACGGTCAGGGGTGTGCGATCTCGCAGGCGGCGGCGTCGATCGCC
>DATNBJ010000129.1:0-32976 GCA_035572055.1 Thermoleophilaceae bacterium
GACGACGCGGTTTTCGCCGAGCCCGAGCGCTACGACATGCATCGGCCCAACCTGCGTCTCAGCATGAGCTTCGGGCGAGGCCTCCATTTCTGCATCGGCGATGCGCTCGCGAAGCTCACGGCTGAGGCGGCCGTAACGGCCATCTTCGCCGTTCTGCCGGGACTCCGTCTGCAAGACCCCGGGGCCGCTCCGAGCGGGATCAGCCATCACAAGCTGGAGCGTCTCGACGTGACTTGGCCGGGTGAGTAGTGCGAGCGGCGGTAACCCAGGGGGTCGAGACGATGGCGTTGGTCGACGTCCCGGAGCCCTCCCAGCCGGGCCCCGGCGAGGTGGTCATCGGGTCGATGACCGTGGGGCTGTGCGGTTCGGACTACCACTTCTTCTCGGGCCATCTCCCGCCTGAGGCGGGCGGCGGGAGCGATGCGTTCCCGAAGATCCAGGGGCATGAGGTGGGGGGAGTCGTCACCGCCGTCGGGCGAGGCGTCGGCAGCGAGCTGGAGCCGGGCCGGCCCGTGGCGCTCCACCCTCTGAGCCACTGTGGCGAGTGCTATCCGTGCCGGGTGGGCCGCCCGAACGCGTGCGACAACTTCCAGCTCACCGGCATCCACCTCGACGGCGGGCTGCAGGAGCAGCTCGTCGTGCCAGCCGGCCAGGTGTACCCGATCGGCAATGACGACGCCGCAATAGGGGCGATGGCCGAGCCAGTCTCGATCGGCCTGAGGGCTGTGCGGCGAGCACGCATCGAGGCGGGGGAGCATGTGGTCGTGCTGGGCGCCGGCCCGATTGGACAGGCCGTTTGCATGCTCGCTCGCGAGAGTGATGCAGAGGTGCTGGTGGTGGATCCGCAGGAGGGCCGACTCGACCTCAGTCGCTCGATGGGAGCCGAAGGGCTCGTCTGGACAGACTCCGACGAAGTGGTCGCCCACGCGCGCGACTGGGCCGGCGGCGAGGGCGTGCCTGTGGTCGTCGACGCGACCGGCGTGCCGCAGGCGATCCGCGCCGCCGTGGACATGGCGGCGTCCGCGGGTCGCGTGGCGCAGGTGGGGATGTCAGGCCAGGAGGTGTCGCTCCGCGTGGGCTGGTTCACCGAGAAGGAGCTCGACATGCTCGGTGTGTGCTGCTGCGGCGGCGGAGAGTTCGCCGAGGCGGTGGCCGCGGTGGAGCGCAACCCCGGCATCGTCAAGCGCCTGATCAGCCACGAGTTCGATCTGGAGCGCGCTCCCGAGGCGATGGCTTTCGCGATCAGCAACCCGTCTGAGGTGATGAAGGTGGTGATTCGCGGTGGCTGACGTTCCGCGTTGCTGATCGCAACGGCGGAGTCGCGTTCGGCGTCCTCGACGACCTCCCGTGGAAACTCCTCCTGGGACGGGAGGCCCCGCTGCGGCGGTGCCGTCATGATCCGCCCATGACCGGTTACTCAGCGAAAGCGATAGACGAGCTGCCGACCCTCTGGGACGGGTTCGCCAAGCTCGTGCGCCCCGGGCTGGAGATCAGCGCGTTCGGCGCGAACATCATGGACCTGCCGCCCGACTACTCGACGAAGTCGCACGACGAGTCGGAGTCCGGGCAGCAGGAGCTGTACGTGGCGCTGCGCGGCTCGGGTTCCGTGGACGTGGACGGGGCCAGGCTGCCGCTCGACGCCGACCATCTCGTGCGGGTCGACCCCGGCACGGCGCGAGTCCTGTCGTCGGGACCGGACGGGCTGCGGGTGCTGTGCATCGGCGGTGTGCCCGGCGGGGTGTACGAGCCGCCGGGTTGGAGCTCCAGCGGGGAGTGAAATCCGGCCGACGGCGCGGGTGAGAGCCAACCGGGATAAGGCCGCAGACCTGCGGCCGCCGCCCCGGTCAGCGGACGTACATCGGCGCAACTCGGCGGCGCCGGACTGTTTCAACCCGCGATGTTCAGATGCGGATCCGTCGTCGGCGCCCTGCTGGGGCTCGCCCTACTGGTGCCCGCAACCGCGAGCGCTCGGGGTGTCCAGGGAACTCTCGATGCGCTCGCCGCCAGTGGGGACCTCGGTCCCGAGCTCCACACCAGGTACACGCGCGACTGGTCCCAGGCGCGCGTGGCCGTGCGCCACCTGCACGGCTACGCGCGCTCCGAGCTGAAGGGCGTGCTCTCCAACACGTGGTCGCTGGCGAGGCACGACCTTCTCGCGCGCAGCGTGACGCCGGCCTTCCTCACGATCGAGCGCAACTACGAGTGGTTCTGGGTCGATGGCAACGGACCGGCCGCCTACGGAGCTCGCCGCACCTTCGACGGCTCGCCGCTGATCTTCGAGTTCTATCCGGGGTCCGGCTGGCAGATCCAGCCGCTGGCCAACTTCGGCAGGTTGGGCGGGCTCGCCGCCAACCGGCGGACGAAACCGGAAGCGCTCGTGAGCTACGCCGACACGCTGCTTCCGCTGGCGGTGGAGCGCGACGGCTTCCCGGCGTTCGAGTACTACTTCCCATGGAGTGGCGGGCGCCCGGGCTGGATCTCCGGCATGGCCACGGCCACCGGTATCCAGGCGCTCGGCCGCGTGTGGCAGCGCACCGGCCAGGCCCGCTACCGCGACCTGGCCGAGCGGATGCTCGGGGCGTTCTTCCAACGGCCGCCGAATGGGGTGCGGCTCTACCGCGGGCACGGTCGCGCGCACTACCTCCAGTACAGCCAGGCGCCGCACCTGCTGGTGGGGAACGCGTTCGCCCAGTCGCTCATCGCGCTCGACGAGTTCGCGCGGGCGAGCGGCAGCAGCCGCGCGGCGCTGGCGCTCGAGCGCGGACTCCGACAGGCGGACGCGAGCCTGCGCCGCTTCGACACCGGCTCATGGTCGCTCTACTGGCGCAGGCCCGGCACCAGCCGCGGCGGCGAGTCCGACCTGCACTACCACCAGCTGTTCGAGGGCTTCCTCGGCAAGCTGTGCCCGCGCTTCCCGAACGGGCCGTTCTGCGCGATGCGGCAGCGGTTCGCCCGCTACGAGACCGAGCCGGTGCGCATCGGACCCCTGCGTGCCCGCGCCCACGGCCGGATGCTGCGAATGCGCGTCTGGACGTCGAAGCGCGGCAGCGGCAGGCTCACGATCGCGCACGGAACGCACGTGATCCACACCTCGACCTTCCCGCTCGAACGCGGCACCCACACCCTGGAGCGGCGCCTCCCGCGCGGCAGGCGCACCTACACGATCAGGTTCGAGGCCACGAGCCTCAACGGCCTGGGCAGCTCGCGGGAGCGGGCGTTCAGGTAAGCGTGCGTACAACGCCGGGTCAGAGCCCTGACCTGTCGCCGCCGGCGGGGTAGGTTGCCCGTAGTGCTCGAACCGCACCGCCTGGTACAGCTGCTGGCCGAGGATCCGGATCTGGCGGAAGACCTGTCGCCGGAGGAGGAGAGCCGCGCCCGCCGGCGCGTGGTGGTTCCGGCCGTGACGCTGAACCTCGGCGACGAGGCGGCGCTCGCGCGCCGCATGGATCATCCGGGCCTCATCGGGTTCCTCGTGGTCGAGGGCCTGCTGATGCGGGAGATCGTGCTGGCCGGGAGCGTGGCGGCGGAGCTGATCGGCGCGGGCGATCTGATCCACCCCGGCGACGTGCGCGCGAGCGACCTGTCGCCCCTCAACGGACGGCTGTGCTGGACGGTGCTGCAGACCGCCGAGCTGGCGGTGCTCGACGGCATCTTCACCAGCCGCGCCGCCGAGTGGCCACAGATATTCGGACGGATTGCGCTGCGCGCGGTGTGGCGGAGCCACGGGCTCGCGCTGAACCTCGCCATCTCGCACCAGGGGCGCATCGAGGATCGGCTGCTGCTCCTGTTCTGGCATCTCGCCCAACGCTGGGGACGTGTCTCAGCCGACGGTGTGCGCCTCGATTTGCCACTCACGCACAAGACGCTTGCGAAGCTGGTCAGCGCCCAGCGGCCCTCGGTGACCAACGCGTTGGGGGAGCTGCGCGAGCGCAGGCTGTTGCTCCGTCGCGAGGATCGCTCCTGGCTGCTGCCGCTTCCGATTCCCGACGAGCTCGAGCCGCTGCTGGTCCGTCGGGCGTGACGCCCCGCCGGTCTGAGGCCTGAGCGTCCAGCGCGGACGGGGGCGCCATCTCCTCCCACACGTCCGCCGGGATCACCTCGGCCATGGTCCGCGTCGGGAACAGCGTGAACCGCACAAGCAGGGGCGCGGCGCAGGTCAGGCATCGCCGCAGCTCGATCAAGCCGTCGCGCGCGATGTACTCGAATGCCGTTTCGCGTCGATCGGCGGGGCCGTGTCGGCCGCACGCCGGGCAGGTGAGCATCGCCACTGTCGCCATCCAGAAGTCGCTCGCTTGTGAGTTCTGGAACACGGCTCACGGCCCGGCGGCTCGTGACGCGTGGCCTGATGTAAGTGCACTTACAGTCGCGCGGCCGTGCCCCTACTTCCTTCGAAGGTATGCCCGGAGGATGTCGCGGTGGGTGATCCAGCCGACGACCGTGTCTCCGTCGCCGGCGACCACGGGTAGCCCGTCTTCGTCGATGTCCGTGAGCAGGCGGGCTGCTCGGTCGAGTGTGTCGGTGTCGTGTAGTGGCGGGGTCGGGCGAGCGAGGGAGCCGGTGGTGTGGGAGCCGTTGGCATCGGTCAGCGCCGGCTCGATGTCTTCGGGGGAGACCACGCCGACTAGCCTGCCGCCGTCGTCGATCACGGGGAGGGCGTCGTCGCGGCTACCCGACAGGCGCTCGACCAGCTCGCGCAGTGGCAGGTCGGCTGTGACGCTCGGGGGTATGGTCCTCATGGCCTCGGCGATGGTGACGGTCGTCATCGGGCCGTCCTGGTCTCGTTGGTCGATGTCGATGCCGCGGCGGCGCAGCTTGAGCGTGTAGATGGTGTCTTCGGTGATGAGCTGGCTCACGCCGGTGGCGACCACCACGGCGAGCATCAGCGGCAGGATGATCGCGTAGTCGCCGGTGAGCTCGAAGATGATCAGCACGGCGGTGATCGGCGCCCGCGCGGCGGCGGCGAAGACGGCGCCCATTCCCACGAGGCTGTAGGCGCCGGGGGCGTTGACCCAGCCTGGGAGCAGGTCGTGGAACGATTGGCCGAAGGCGGAGCCGAGCATGGCGCCGATGAACAGCGACGGGGCGAAGACGCCGCCGGAGCCGCCGATCGCGATGGTCAGGCTGGTGGCGAGGAGCTTGCCGGCGACCAGGATCAGGAGGAAGCCGATCACGTAGTGGCCGGCGACCGCCGACTCGAGCACGGGGTAGCCGACCCCGTACATCTGCGGCAGCGCGAGCAGCAGCCCGCCGAGCAGCACGCCGCCGGCGGCGGGGCGCAGCCACTCCGGACCGGACCAGATCCGGTCGGCGAGGTCCTCGCAGCCATACAGCACTCGGATGAAGGCGACTCCCGCGACCGCGCCGAGCACACCGAGCGCGGCGTAGAGCAGGTACTCGCCCCCGGCGTGGAGCCGGAACTCCGGGAGGTGCAGGAACGAGGCCGAGCCGAACGCGATCCGCCCGATCGCCGCGGCGGTGACCGAGCTCAGCACCACGACGGCGAACGACTCTGTCTCGAAGTCGCGCAGGATCACCTCGAGCGCGAAGAAGACGCCGGCGATCGGCGCGTTGAAGGTGGCCGCGATCCCGCCCGCCGCTCCACACGCCACCAGCAGCCGAAGCCGGCGCTCCGGGAGACGCGCGGCCTGGCCGATCATCGAGCCGAGCGCCGAGCCGATCTGGACGATCGGCCCCTCCCGCCCGACCGATCCGCCCGAGCCGATGCAGAGAGCGGAGGCGAGCGCCTTCACGACGGAGACCTGCGGCCGGATTCGCCCGCCGTGGCGAGCGACCGCGAGCATCACCTCCGGCACCCCGTGACCACGAGCCTCGGGAGCGAACCGCGCGACCAGCGGTCCGTAGACGAGCCCGCCGATCACCGGGGCGACCAGGAGGCACACCACCCCGAACCCGGGCAGCCACGGGCTCGCCGCATGTGAATGGGCGCCCAGCTCGAGATGCCCCGTGAACACCCACGTGAAGCCCTTGATCAGATAACGAAACGCAACCGCGCCGAGACCCGCCCCCACACCGACCACAAGTGCAAAGACGACAAGGGCCCTGGTGCTGATCGCCGCCCGGGTCCTCACCACTCAGGTGATACCCCACGGGTGACGCCAGCGTAGGTATGTGCGCTTACCAAGCGCGGCGACTTGGGGAGGCGACCGGGGCAGGTGCCGCCAAGTCGGCACCGCCCCCCGGCCGCGAATGAAGTCCCGCCGCCGTGCGAAGTCCGCGGGAGGCTCCTCGGATCCCGGGCTCGACAGGGGATTCGGAGGATGTTCTGACACCCACTCGGACTCGGTGGCCAATCCGGCGCGCGGGACCGTGCGGCCGACTGTAAGCGCGCCCTGGTGCTTCGCGAAAGCTCCCGGGTCTGTGCGCTTACACACCGCGAAGCCGGCAGGGGCGGTCAGTTCTCCCCACCGCTGGTGTCTCAAGGAGTATGGAAACCAGCGAGAGGAGATCCGAATGACCGCCGACCAGGCCGTGGCACGGTATTACGACGCGTGGCGCACGCACAGCGGGGACATGAGCGATGTGCCCCTTGCCGACGACTTCCGGTTCGTCGGTCCGGTCGCCAGCTTCGAGACGGCGGACGGCTATCGAGAGATGGCCCGGCAGGCCGGGCAGGCCGTGACGAGCTTCGACGTTCGCCGCCAGTTCGTCGACGGAAATACGGTGTGCTCGATCGTCGAGTGGGAGATGGCGATGCCGGGCCTGGGTCGGATGACCGCGGCGGAGCTGCTGGAGGTGGAGGACGGCGTGATCGTGCGAGGCGAGCTGATCTACGACGCGGAGGCGCTGCGTCGAGTGATGGCCACCGAGGGCGCATGACGGGCGAGGAACGGCTCCTCACGCGAGCGCAGTCCGGCGACGAGGTCGCGTTTCAGGCGCTGACGGAGTCGCTGCGTGCCGAGCTCCAGATGCACTGCTACCGGATCGTCGGCTCGGTGCAGGACGCCGAGGATCTCGTGCAGGAGACACTGGTGGCCGCGTGGCGCGGGCTCGAGGGCTTCCAGGGACGAGCGTCGATGCGCTCCTGGCTCTATCGGATCGCCACGAACCGCTGCCTGAATCACCTGCGCGACCGCGGGCGGCGATTGCCGGAGCTGCCGGCGCCCGTCGAGCCCGTTCCGATGCCTCCCGAGCCGACGCGCCTGCGCGAGGCGGTCTGGCTCGAGCCCTATCCGGACGTGCTGCTGGAGGGGATCGCCGACCGCGGCCAGGAGCCCGACGCGCGCTATGAGCAGCGCGAGGCGATCGGGCTGGCGTTCATGGTCGCGCTCCAGCGGCTGCCGCCGCGCCAGCGGGCGGCGCTCGTCCTCCGTGACGTGCTGGGCTTTCGTGCGAGCGAGGTCGCGGAGATGCTGGAAGCCACCGAGGTGGCTGTGAACCGGCTGCTGCAGCGCGCACGGCGCGAGATGGACCGCGACGCCAGGGCCGGAACGCTCGCGGACGCGCCACTGCCCGGCTCGGCCGAGGAGCGGGTGCTCGTGTCCCGCTTCGCCACGGCATTCCAGTCGGGCGACGTCGCGGGCGTGGTCGCGCTGCTGACCGACGACGCGCTCATGACAATGCCGCCGGAGGCCGCCGAGTACGTGGGCCCGGAGGCGATCGGCCACTTCCTGTCGACGGTACCCGCGGCGGGCTCGCTCGAGCGCTTCCGCCTCGTGCCCACCCGGGCCAACGGCCAGCCCGCGTTCGGCTGCTACCTCAAGGATCCGCACACGCCGATCGCCCATGCGTACGGCCTGATGGTCCTGACGCTGCGCGGCGGCGGCGTCGCCGGCCTGGCGGGCTTTGCCGACACGAGGGTGTTCGCATCGTTCGGGCTTCCCCGGACGCTGAAGGAGTAGCGGATGGCGTACTCCGAGCAGCTTGCCGACCGCGTGCGCGCGCTCCTGGCGAACCGCGACGACATCGCCGAGCGGCGGATGTTCGGCGGCCTCACGTTCATGGTTCGCGGGCACATGTGCTGCGGAGTCCAGGGCGAGGAGCTCATCGTCCGCCTGGATCCCGGCGACGAGGGCGCGGCCCTCGCACGCCCACATGCCCGGCCGATGGACTTCACGAGCCGGCCGATGCGCGGCTTCGTCACGATCGCACCCGACGGTCTCGAAGGCCAGGCTCTGCGCGGCTGGGTCGCCCGCGCGGTCGCGCACGCAGAACGATGAGCGAGGTGCGCATCGCGGACGTGCTCCAGCTCGACGCGCCGATCGAGATCGTTTGGAGTCTGATCGCCGATCCCGTCGCGCATGCCCGCTGGCATCCGTTCGTGAGCGCGATCGCCGGCGGTCACGAGCTGGAAGACCTCCGATCGTGCACGGTGCGCGTCGGCCGAAAGGAGGGCACGACGAAGGAGCGCTGCGTCGAGCGCGACGACGGCGCGCGGATCGTATGGGCGATCGAGGAGGACTCCACCGGCTTCGGGAGCATGGTCAGCGGCTGGTGTTCCGGCTTCGCGCTGGCTGAGCACGACGGCGCGACGCTCGTCACAGCCGAGAGCAGGTTTCGCCCGAGCAATCTGCTGGTGCGGGCGATGCTGCCGCTGATCCGGCGCAAGTTCCACCGGACCCAGCAGTCGATCCTTCGCGGCCTCCAAGACGCGGTCGAGGGCGTGCCGGTGGAAGACTTCTCGCGTGGCGGTTGACGTGCTCACCGAGATCGAGATCACGCGTCCCCGCTCGGAGGTCTCCGCCTTCGCGGCAGATCCCAGCAACGCGACAGCTTGGTACAAGAACATCAAGGCGGTCGAGTGGGAGACGCCGCCGCCGGCGGTCATCGGTTCCCGGATCCGGTTCAGCGCTCAGTTCCTCGGCCGGGCGCTGGACTACACCTATGAGGTCCGAGACCTCGAGTCTGGGCGACGCTTCGTCATGGCGACCGCTGAGGGCCCGTTTCCGATGGAGACGACGTACACCTGGGAGGACGCGCCGGGCGGCGCGACCCGGATGACCCTCCGCAACCGTGGCGAGCCGTCGGGCTTCGCCGCGGTGGCCGCCCCGGTGATGGCACGAGCCATGCGGAGGGCGAACGAGGGCGACCTGCGCCGATTGAAGTCGGTCCTCGAGGGCGCCCAAGAGCCGCCCGGCGGGGACCTCGCACCCGCGCCGTGACACCATCCCGGCGAGATGCAGGCTGAGCAGCGAAGTGGGGTCGTGTTCGGAGCGCGCAATCTGGGGCGCGCGGTGATCGAGCTGCTCGTGAGCGACGGCTGGGCGGTGGCCGGCGCCGCGCGGTCGCAGAGCACGTTGGACGGCGTCAGCGCGGCCGGCGCGCTCGCGCTGGAGGCCGACGTGAGGGACCCCGCGAGCGTGTACGGCGTGCTGGAGCAGGCGGCCGCCGCTCACGGTGGGGTCGACCTCGTGGTGAACGCGGCGTCCGCATACGGCGGCGATCGCTCCGGGCCCTTCGGCGGCGGCCCGATTGCCGAGGCCGCCCCCGACGCCTTCGACTCGTGGGCGGCGGCCCCGGCCCGCTCCGCGTTCTCGTTCCTGTCCGCCGGCGGGCGGTTCGCGGTCGCGCAGGGCCGGCCGGCGACCCTGGTGCAGGTCACCGGCGGCTCGGCCAGGCGGGCGATGCCGGGCCGCGGCCTGTGGGCGGCGGGATCCTTCGGCGTGCGGGCGATCACCAACGCGGCCGCGCTGGAGCTGCGCCGCCAGGGCATCCAGGTCGCGTTGCTGATCGTCGACGCGGGCATCCAGCCGCTCGACGGGTCCACGCGCCCCGGTGCCTCGCCCGAGGCCCTGGCCGACCCTCGCAGGATCGCCGATGCCGTGCTCTTCCTGGCCAACCAGGACGCGCGCTCGGCGACACACGAGCTCCAGCTCACCCCGCTCGCCGAGAACTGGACGCCCTAGCTCAGCGGCTCGGGGTCGCGCCGCTCAGCGGGTCTCGACCCCGCGGAGATAGATGTCGGCGAAGCAGTCGGCGAGCTCGTCGGCGGTCACGCGGCCGTCGGCCTTGAACCACTGGTGGGCGTGGTTGAACATGCCAAGGAGGCCGAGCACCGCCAGTCGCGTGTCCTGGATCTCGAAGTCGCCGGCCATGACCCCGCGGCGCAGGGCCCGCTCGATCACGTGCTCGAGGTCGCGGCGGCCGCGGCGGATGTCCTCCCAGGCCGGCTCGTCCCGGATCGTCCGCCACTCGTGGAGGAACACGACCATCTCGTTGTTGTAGTCGCGCAGGTTGTGCGCGAGCGCGTGCGCGATCAGCCGGATGGTGGTCGGCGGATCGTGCGGCTCGATCTCGATGCGCTCCACCTCGGCGAGCAACGGCTCGAGCAGCCGCCGGTGGATCTCCGCCAGCAGCTCGCTCTTGTTCGTCATGTAGTGGTAGAGCCCGCCGCGCTGGAGGCCGGTCGCTTCCATCAGGTCGTCGACGGTCGTCGCCTCGAACCCGCGCTCGGCGAAAACACGCGCCGCGGCCGCCACGACTTCTTCCCGCTTGCGCTCATAGCGCACGCGCGACCGTCGCTGGGGACCACGTTCCGCCGCCATAGCGCGAAGTGTATCTCAGCAGGGCGGCTCTCAGAACAAATCCAGCGAACTAGTCGGTCTAAATAGCAGTCAGTTAGCGCACACTAAGGCCATATATGGGCTTGACTTATACCGACTAGATGGTCTAGTTTACCCGCGGGGTCGAGCTAGCGCCTTTCCGCACCCGGGATCGGGCTGCGAGCGAGCTCGATTGGCCAACGAGGTGAGAGAGGAGAGCACCATGAGCGCCCACGACGAAGGGCAGGACTTCGGCAGCCCGATTACGCGGAGAACGCTGCTGCGCACGGCCGGAGCAACCGGAGCCGCCCTCGCCGGCGGTTCGCTGCTAGCGGCATGCGGCGGGTCGAGCGGCAGCTCGGCGACGACGGCGGCGGCCGCGGCCGGCAAGATCACGGCCGACGGCCAGAAGCTGAACTCGATCCTCGGGCTCAGCGCTCAGGACCTCGCCCTCACCAAGGGCAAGACGCTCCACCTCGGGGCGGTGCTGCCACTTACCGGGCCGGGCGCCGAGTACGGCGTCTACCAGGGCAACGGCCTGAAGCTCGCGGTCGAGCAGATCCAGCAGGCCGGCGGGCCGAAGATCAACCTGACCGTCCTCGACCACAAGTCGGGCGACCCGCAGGCCGGGGCGGCGGCGGCCCGCCAGCTCGGCATCGCCGGGGTCGGCGCGGTCGTCGCGTCCTACATCGCGGTGTTCGGATCGATGCTCCCGGCGGTCAAGCGCTACCAGATGCTGACGCTCGACGGCGGCGGCGGCACCGGCGACGGCTATCAGGGCGCGCCGTTCTTCTACGGCACGCGCGCGCTCACGCCGGACGACCCGTTCGTGGGCACCTACAAGTACGTCGCGCAGAAGCAGCCCGACTGGAAGTCGGTCGCGTTCGTCGTCTGGGACGCGGGCGCGGCCTTCTACAACCCGCTCAAGGCGAAGCTCGAGTCGATCCTCGCGAGCAACGGCCAGAAGCTCGTCGCGTTCTATCCCGCGAAGATCGGCGCCACCGACTTCTCGAGCATCATCGCGAAGCTCAAGGCCGCCGACCCCGACGTCGTCCAGCTCTCGATCTGGGGTCCGGACCCGGGCTATTTCACCAAGCAGGCGCGCGCGGCCGGTCTGCGCGCTCAGATCATCGGCTGCGAGTACACGCCCACCGCCGTGAAGGTGGCGCAGTCGGCCTACGACAACTACTGGTTCGGGATGGACATCTTCGACTTCAAGAACCCGCCGAACCCCCTGTCCAAGTTCTTCGTCGACGTGTACACGAAGAAGTACGGCGAGCCTCCGACGATGTTCTACTCGCCGAACTACTTCGAGACGACGCTCGCCTTCTGGGATCTCGCCCGCCGGACCGCCAAGGCCGGCGGCGACATCAACAAGGGCGCCGACCTCCAGCAGCAGCTCCTGGCGAACCCCACGTTCGCCTCCGTGTACGGAGGCGGCGACTCGACCGTCGGCACGTTCGTCCTCGACAAGAAGACGCACTCGCTGGCCACCCGTCCGCTCGGGCTGTTCAAGGCCGAGGGGGCCACGATCGGCTTCTCGCCGCTGGCGACGTTCGACATCGGGGCGAAGGACTTCAAGGTCGTCGCCTGAGCTCGTGCCGATCTCGACGTTCATAGGGATCGACTCGGGCTCGGAGGTCCTCCAGGCCGTCGTCAACGGGGTGATCAACGGCAGCGCGTACGGCCTGCTCGCCGTCGGCTTCGCGCTGATACTGAGCGTGACCGGACGCTTCCATTTCGCGTACGCCCTCACGTACGCGCTGGCTGCCTTCCTGGCCGCCGTCCTGGAGCGCGTCTACGGGCTGCCGTTGCTGCCCGCGGCCGCGGCGGGACTGGCCGCGGCCGCTCTGGCGGGGGTCGCCTGCGACGTCGTCGTCTACCGGCCGCTCGCCGAGCGCGCCGGGAGCGGCGCGATGCTGACGATCTTCGTCGCGTCGCTCGGCATCCTGATCGCCGGCGAGAACGCGCTGTCGCTGGCGTGGGGACCGGGGCCGCGCAACCTCACCGGGATCGGGTCGCACTCGATCTCGGTCGGCGGCGCCACCTTCACGACGCTCGACATCGTCTCGGTCGTCCTGTCGGCGGCGCTGTGCGTCGTGCTGTGGCTCGTGCTCATCCGCTCGGGCTTCGGCCGGGAGATCAAGGCCGTCCGGGCCAACGCGGAGATGTCGACCGCGATCGGAATCGACGTTCGCCGCGTGCATGGCTCGGTGTTCGTGATCGGGTCGCTGCTCGGCGGCGTGGCCGCCCTGCTGTACGGGCTCAAGTACGCGGCCAGCCCGGACATGGGCGAGGACGCCGTGTTCTACGCGCTCGTCGTGACGTTCCTCGCTGTGAGCTCGAGCTCGCCGCTGCGGCTGTTCGCGGCGGGCGTCGGCGTCGGCTTGGTCGAGCGGGTCGCGGGGCTGTGGCTCTCGCCCCAGCTGAGCACCGGCGTGGTGTTCGTGCTGCTCCTGGCGTTCCTGTCGCACCGGTCGCTGCAACTGGCGCTCGGCGGGCGGTCGCTCTCGTTCACCGTCAGCCGGCGCGTGCGCGCGCTCCGGGGGGCGGCGAGTTGACCTACTGGATCGACGTTCTCAACCAGGCGCTGATCTTCGGGGTCTTCGCGCTGTCGCTGAACCTGCTGATGGGCTTCGCCGGACAGGTGTCGATCGCGCACGCCGCGTTCGGGGCGATCGGCGGCTACCTCGCCGGCTATCTCGCCCAGGAGCACGGCTGGGCCTTCGGGCCGGCGCTGGCGGTCGGCGTGGCCGGCGCGTTCGTGTTCGGGTTGCTCGTCAGCCTGCCGGCGCTGCGGCTGGCGGGCGAGTACCTGATCCTGCTGACGCTCGCTGTCCAGATCATCACGCTCGTCGTGATCACGAGCATCTCCGCGCTTGGCGGGCTGCAGGGACTCGCCGCGCTCCCGGGGATCTCGCTCTTCGGGAAGGTCCTGCTGACGCCGCAGGACTTCCTGAAGCTGCTCGTCCCCATACTGCTGGCCGTCTTCTTCCTGATGAGACGGGTCGCGGGATCGCCGGCGGGGCGGGTGCTGCGGGGAATCCGCGAGGACGAGCTCGCCACGCAGTCGCTCGGCAAGGACGTGTTCGCCTACAAGAGCCAGGTGTTCGCGCTCACGGCCGGCCTCGCCGGCCTCGGCGGGGTGCTGCTCGTCTATTACAACGGCGTCGTCGCGCCGGGGATGTTCGGCTTCGGCGTGTCCATGACGATCATCGTGATGGTGATCGTCGGGGGCAGCGCCAACCTCTACGGGACCCTCGTCGGGACGGCGCTCGTGGTGGCGTCGGGACCGTTCTTCCAGAAGGCGATCAAGCTCAGCACCGACAAGTCGTCGCTGGCACAGCTCCTCGCGTACGGCGTGGCCCTGGTGGCCGTGCTGCGTTGGCGGCCGCAGGGCATCCTGCCCGAGGCCGCCACTCCGGGGGCGTTGTTGAGGCGCGTTCGGCCGAGGACCGGGGCGCCTGCGGCCGAGCGCGCCGAGCGCGCGATCCCGCTCGCCGCCCGCCGGCGGGGCGGCACGCCCGAGCTGGCTCTCGAAGCGACGGGGTTGACCAAGGTCTTTGGCGGCATCCGCGCCGTGGCGGGGCTCGACCTGCGCCTCGAGCGCGGGCAGATCACAGGCCTGATCGGTCCCAACGGCGCCGGCAAGACGACGGTCTTCAACCTGCTCACCGGCGCCCTGAAGCCCGACCGCGGCACCGTCCTCCTCGGGGGGCGCGACATCACCGGGCTTCCGCCGAACCGGATCGCGCGGGCCGGGATGGTCCGCTCCTTCCAGGACGTGCGCACGTTCGCCCGGCTGAGCGTCCTCGAGAACGTGATGATGGGCGTCGCCGGGCAGCGGGGCGAGCGCATGAGCGTCGTGCTCACCCCAATGCCACTCGGTCCGGGCGAGCGGCGGACGCGGGCGCGCGCGCTCGAGTGGCTCGACTTCGTCGGCCTCGCCGATCGCGCGGACGAGCCTGCGGGGAGCCTCGCCTTCGGTGAGCAGAAGCTCGTCGCGCTCGCGCGCGTGCTTGCGACGGACGCCGAGGTGCTGCTCCTCGACGAACCGGCATCCGGCGTGGACAAGCGCTGGAGCGACCACATGATCGACCACATCGCCCGGCTGCCCGACGCGGGCCTGACCGTCTGCATCGTGGAGCACAACCTGAGCGTGGTCGAGCGCCTGGCGCACAAGATCTGCTTCATGCACGAGGGCTCGGTCACCGCGGAGGGGACGATGGCCGAGCTCTCCCGGCAGGAGCGGCTACAGGAGGCCTACTTTGGCTCCATGGTCTAGATCGCGATCGGCCGCCGCCGTGGCGACCGCCGAGGCGGACCGCGAGGGCGGCGCGCTGCTCGAGGTGGCCGGCCTGCGCGCCGGCTACAGCGGGCGGCCTGTGGTGTACGGGGTCGACCTCGCGGTCACGCCCGGCGAGATCGTGGCCGTGCTCGGCCACAACGGCGCGGGCAAGACGACCACGCTGAAGGCCATCTTCGGGTTCATCGAGCCGATGGCCGGCAGCGTCTCGCTGCTCGGGTCGGACCTCACGACGCTGCCGGCCGTCGACCACGCGAAGCGCGGCATGACCTTCGTCCCCGCCGAGCGGTTCGTGTTCCAGGACTTGAGCGTGCACGACAACCTGCTGCTCGCCGCGATGCAGGAGCCCTCGGGCGAGCGACGCGCGGAGCATCGGGAGCGTGTCGACGCGCTGTTTCCGGTCCTGTCAGAACGCCGCAGGCAGCGCGCCGGCACGATGAGCGGCGGCGAGCAGCGGATGCTCAGCATCGGGATGGCGCTGATGGCGGGGCCGCGCCTGATGCTCTTAGACGAGCCCTCCCTGGGGCTGTCGCCCCTCTACGTGGAGACGATCATGAACGCGATTCGGAACGTGGCGGACGCGCTTGGCGTCGGCGTGGTGATGCTCGAGCAGAACGTCGCGCAGGCACTGCGCGTGGCCGACCGCGTCTACGTCATGCGCTCGGGCGAGACGATCGCGCACGAGACCGCGGCGGCGCTGCGCACGCGCGAGCATTTGTGGGACCTGTTCTAGTTCAGACCAATGCATCGAAATTACGCGACACATCGAATGAAAATCAGCTTTGTAGCACCGACTGATTCGTCTAGAGTGGCGCCAATAACGACCAGGAGGGGGACCCGGTGAGCAGCTATCCGCGCCCAACTGAGCTTACGCTCCACGTCGAGAGGGAGCCGGTCGACGGCGATTGCCCAAGCTGCGGAGCAGCGGATCTGCGGCGGTATCCGGTCCTGAGCGAGGGAGGCTGGTTCCAGGTCGTGAAGTGCCAGGCCTGTTTGACGTCGGTCTCCCGTGAGCCGTGGCATCGGCTCGGCCCGCTCAGCCTGCTCGTGGAGAGTCTCTGATGATCGGCGTCGATGTAGGCGGAACGTTCACCGACGTCGTCTCGGTCCGTAACGGCACGATCACCACCGTCAAGGTCCCCACGAGCGTGCCCGACACCGAGCTGGGCGTTCTCGAGGGAGCTCGCGCGGCGGGCGTCAGCGAGTCGGACATCTTCAACCACGCGAGCACGGCGGGCCTGAACGCGATCCTCACGCGGCGGCTGCCGAAGATCGCGTTCCTCACCACCCACGGGCACCGCGACATCCTCGACATGGGGCGCACCTGGCGGCCGCCCGACGCGCTCACGGATCCGCACTGGCGCCGGTCGTTCGGCGACGCCGCCCGGCCGCTCATCCCGCGCTATCTGAGGCGCGGGATCTCCGAGCGGATCACCACGGACGGCGGGGTCCTGATCCCGCTGTCCGAGGACGACGCGCGCGAGCACCTGGAGGTCGTCGGGCGCTGCGACGTCGAGGGCGTGGCGATCTGCCTCCTCAACGCGTACGTCAACGACGAGCACGAGCGGCGGCTGCGCGAGCTGGTCCACGAGCAGCTCGGCCAGGAGGTCGCCTGCTCGATCTCGTCCGAGGTGTCGCCGCTCGCGAAGGAGTTCGCGCGCGCGTCGACCACCGTCATCGACGTCCTGATGAAGCTGATCTATGGGCGCTACACGGAGCGCCTCGTGGACGGGCTCGACTCGCTCGGCTTCGGCGGACGGGTGAATCTCGCGGACTGCGCGTCGATGCTCGTTCCGGTCGACGTCGCGATGCGCCAGCCGGCTCGGATCGTTTTCTCCGGGCCCGCCGCCGGGACGATCTCGAGCGCGCACTTCGGCAGCGTGATCGGCGAGGCGAACCTGCTGTGCGCGGACGTCGGTGGCACCTCGTGCGACATCAGTGTGGTGACCGACGGCCGGCCGTTCGTGAACTCGACCTTCGAGCTCGAGCACGACCTCGTGGTCAATGCTCTGTCGAACGAGATCTCGAGCATCGGCGCGGGCGGCGGCAGCATCGTCTCGATCAACGCGACCGGCGAGGTCCAGGTGGGACCGGAGAGCGCGGGCGCCGATCCGGGCCCGGCCTGTTACGGCCGCGGCGGCGAGCGCCCGACCATGACGGACGCGTGCCTGCTGATGGGGATCCTCGACCCGGAGGGATTCGCCGGCGGCGAGATGGGCCTCGACGTGGGCTCGGCGCGCGCTGCGTTCGAGGGCCTGGACACGGGCCTTCCGCTCGAGCAGCGCGTCTCCTACGCGTACAACATCGGCCTGAACAACATCGCCGAGGGGCTCACCGAGATCGCGGTCCGGCACGGGCTCGATCCGCGCGACTACACGATGATCGCCTACGGCGCCGCCGGACCGATGCTGCTGCCGGCGATCATGGACCTCGTCCACGTCAAGCGGGTGATCGTCCCGCCGCATCCCGGCCTGTTCTCGGCGCTCGGCCTGCTCAGCTCGGACCTGGTGTACGCCGACAGCCGCTGCGCCTACACGCTGCTCGGCGCGGACGCCGCCGGCTCGATCGACGCGCTGTTCAAGGACATGGAGTCGAAGCTCCTGTCGAACGTCGGCGGCGAGCGCGACGACGTCGAGATCAGGCGGAGCTTCGACGGCCGGCTGCTCGGCCAGACCTGGGAGACGCCGTTCGTCCCGGTGCCCGGCGGTGAGATCACCCCGGCGGTCGTCGAGGAGATGCTCGAGTCGTTCCACCAGGTGTACACCGAGCGGACGGGCAACCGCTTCGACGCGATCCCGGTCCAGGGCGTGACGTTCCGGGTCCAGGTCGTCGTCCCGATCGACAAGGTGTCGTTCGGCGAGGTCGAGAGCGGCCCGGGCGAGGAAGCCGGGCCCGAGCGCTCGATCGTCCTGCGCCATCTCCCGGGCGGCGAGCAGACGGCGGGCGAGCACCGGCGCGAGGCGCTCCGGTGCGGGGACCGCGTGGCCGGGCCCGCGATCGTGCGCGAGCCGCTGTCCACCACTCACATCACTGCAGGGCAAGTCGCGACCGTCGGACGGTACGGCGAGCTTGTCGTCGAGCGGAGCTGAAGGAGGCCCAGATGACCGTGGAGACACAGACCGTGCCGGACCAACTGCTGCGTGACCTGTCCGAGGACGAGTTCCAGGCGGGCTACGCGTGCGACCGCTTCACCGCCACCGTTCTCTCGAACCGCTTTCGCTACACGGTTCGGCACATGTGCACGGGGCTCTTGCACAACGCGTTCTCGCTGATCCTCCGCGACTGGTACGACTTCGCGGCGACGATCTCGGGGCCGCGATCGGAGGACTATCCGCTGGTCGCGGTGAGCAACAGCCTCGTGCTGTTCAGCGGGACGATGGGCGACGCCGTGCGCAACGTCGTGGAGGAGTACGGCCACGATCGCCTGCGGCCGGGGGACGTGCTGCTCTGCAACGACCCGGTGCGGGCCGGCAACCACGTGAACGACCTGATGTACATCCGGCCGATCTTCCACGACGGCGAGATCGTCGGCTTCGTGAATCTCCGCGCGCACATGCTCGACATGGGCGGCATCGTGCCCGCCGGATTCAGCGGCACCAAGCGCAACATCTACGAGAACGGCCTCGTGATCGGGCCGATGCTGCTGTACCGCGACGACGAGCCGGTCAGGGAGACCTGGAGCCTGATCTTCGACAACGCCCGCTTCGGCACGAACATGCTGCCGGACATGAAGACGATCTACCAGAACCTTCTGCTCGGGGAGCGTCTGCTGCGGGAGTCGATCGACCGCTACGGCCTGACCGCCTACCTCGGGGCGATGCGCTACACGTGCGACGCCTCGGCCGAGACGATGCGCCAGGCGCTCGAGCGCCTGCCGGACGGCGACTACGAGGGCGAGGACTTCATCGATTGCGACGGCATCGACGACAGCGAGGAGTACAAGGTCCACGTCAAGGTCGTCAAGCGCGGCGGCCGCGCCGAGGTGGACCTCAGCGGATCGTCGCGTCAGGCGCGGACGAGCATCAACGCTGGCTTCCTCGACGCCAAGACGGGCGTCGGCCTTGCGTTCAAGTACCTGCTCGATCCGCACTCGGCGTTCACGTCGGCGACCTGTCGCGACATCGACATCGTGGTGCCGCCGGGCACGATCGTCTCGGCGCTGCCGCCGGACGGGCCGATCTTCCTCTACTTCGACACGGAGGAGGTGCTCGTCAACGCGCTGCTGCGCGCGCTGCAGGATGCGCTCGGCGGGGACGCGGTGGCCGGTAACTACGGCTGCCTGAACATCCACAACGCCAACGGCGTGCACCCCGACGGCACCCCCTGGGTGACGATGGCCCAGTGTGGCGGCGAGCACGGCCCCTGGGGAGCGACCAAGGCGGGCGACGGTGACAGCTACAACGTCTACTTCACCTGCAACAACCTCGATCCCGCCACCGAGGCGATCGAGGCCGACGTCCCGGTGGTCCTCATGCGCAAGGAGTACGCGCCCGATACGGGCGGACCCGGTGTCCACCGCGGCGGCGCCGGAGTGCTGAAGGACAGCCTGTGGCTCTCCGACTGCGAGCACCACTCGATGCCGCTGCACCTCAAGTACCCGAGCGGCATGGGCGTCCACGGCGGCGCCGATGGCCGCCGCGGCGCCACCTGGGTCTTCGATCCGGGTGAGGAGGGCGCGGCGGCGAAGACGATCGGGACCGAGGGGGACGTGTACGCGGAGGCGGAGCCGATCGCCGGGGTGCTCGATCCGGCGACCCACGCGATCTCCGACGAGGGCGAGTACTTCTACTTCGCGCGCGTGCCCGTCTGGAAGACACGGCCGGGCACGACCTTCCGCTATCTGACGAACGGCGGCGGGGGCTGGGGGGATCCGCTCGAGCGCGACCCGGAGCGCGTGAAGGAGGACGTGCGCGACGAGTACGTGTCGATAGCCGCGGCGGAGCGCGACTACGGCGTCGTGGTGGTAGGAGACCCGGATCGCGATCCCGAGGGGCTCAGCGTCGACCACGCGGCGACAAGCAAGCTCCGCGAGGAACGCCGCAAGCAGCCGGCCTGACGGCGCGCGAGAGAAGGACAGCTGTGGCCTCGAAAAGCGAGCCGGTGGTGGTCGAGCGCCGGGACAACCTGTTCATCGTCACGATGAACCGGCCCGAGGCTCGCAATGCCCTGAACGGTGAGATGAGCACGGCGCTGGCGGCAGCCTTCGGGGAGCTCGAGCACGACAGCGAGCTGCTCGTGGGAGTGCTCACGGGAGCGGGACCGGGGTTCTGCGCCGGCCTCGACCTGAAGGAGTTCGCGAGCAACGGAGCCGAGGCGACGCGCGCGGTCAGGACCCTGCTCCAGGACGGCTGCAGCAAGCCGATGGTCGCGGCGATCGAGGGATTCGCGTTCGCCGGCGGATTCGAGCTCGCTCTGATGTGCGACCTGCTCGTGGTGGCGAGGGGGACCCGCTTCGGCCTTCCCGAGGTCACGCGTTCGCTCGTGGCGAACGGCGGAGGGCTGCTGCGGCTGCCCCGGCGGATTCCCTACCAGGCCGCGGCGGAGATGAGCCTGACCGGCGATCCGATGACCGCTGAGTGGCTGTACGGGCTCGGCCTGGTCAACCGCCTGGTGGAGCCCGGCGACGCGCTCCCCCGCGCGGTCGAGCTGGCGCGCCGGATCGCGCGCAATCGCCCGCACGCCGTCATCGGCACCAAGAAGATCCTCGCGCGCCACGCTCCGAGCGGCGACGAATGGGAGCAGCAGGACGCGGTCGCCGATCCGGTGTTCTTCTCCGAGGAAGCCCGGGAGGGAGCGCTCGCGTTCGTCGAGAAGCGGCTGCCGGCCTGGGAGCGGCAGTGAGCGTCGGCGGCCGTGAACGGGAGGCCTACCGGCACGAGGACCCGGCGCCGATGCCGGCTCGCGATCTCCAGTACCACGACCTGTTGACGGCGGCGGTCGAGGCCGCGCCCGAGCGTCAGGCGCTCGTGTTCCTCCCGGGCGATCCGGGGCGCGAGGTGCGCATGACGTACCGGGAGCTCGATGCGGCGGTGGCGCGGACCGCACGTGCGCTTCTGGCGAGCGGCGTGGAGCACGGCGGCGTCGTGGCGGTGTACGCCGCGAACCGCCCCGAGTTCGTGCTGGTCCAGTTCGCGTGCTCGCGCATCGGCGCGGCCACGGTGCCGGTCAACCCTCTCTACGAGACCGACGAGCTGGCATACGTCCTCGAGCGGTCCGGCGCCGAGATCTGCTTCGCCGACCACCGCCATCGCGACGCCGATCTCTGGGCGCGGCTGTCGGCGGTCGCGCCGAAGCTGCCGAGGCTGCGTCTGCTCGTGGCGCTTTCGGAGGAGACGCCCGGCGCCGTGCGGTGGGACGAGTGGCTCGGCGGGGGCGACGAGCTCGAGGACGGGCGGGTGGACGAGCTGGAGGGGTCGCTCGATCCGCGCGCGACGGTGCAGATCCAGTTCACCTCCGGGACCACCGGGCGCCCGAAGGCCGTCCAGCTCAGCGGCTACGGGCTCGCCAACGGCGGCCACTGCGTCGCCCAGCGCGCCGGGCTCGAGGACGGCTGCCGCTACCTCCACGCGATGCCGTTCTTCCACGTCGGCGGCACCGTCACCGCGATGGCCACGCTGATGGCGGTGGCGGGGACTCACCTCTTCCTTCCCTACTTCAGCCCGAGCGCGATGTGCGCCGCGATCGAGAGCGAGCGGCCGACGGCGATCCTCGCGGTTCCGACGATGCTGATCGCGCTTGCCGACCGCGCCGATGCGCAGCACCTGTCGCTCGAGTCGGTCGAGACGGTCCTCACCGGTGGCGCCCTCGTGCCCGAGGCGGTTGCCGCGCGCTGGATCGACGGCCGCGGGGTCGGCATCTCGAACACCTACGGGCTCACCGAGGTCTCGGGACCCGCCGTCTGCACCTCGCCGGACGATCCGCGCGACCGCGCTCTCCAGACGATCGGCCGGCCGCTGCCCGGAATCGAGGTGGACGTCGTCGCGATCGGGACGAGCGAGCGCGTGGAGCTCGAGGCCGAGGGCGAGCTGCGGTTCCGCGGCTGGGGCACTATGAACGGCTACCTCGGCGACGAGCGCGCCACGTCGGCGGTGATCGACGCCGACGGCTGGTTCCGGTCGGGCGACCTCGGCCGGCTGAGCGCCGACGGGTTCGTCCAGGTGACCGGACGGGCGAAGGACGTGATCATCCGCGGCGGCGAGAACATCGCGCCGTCCACGGTCGAGGACGCGATCAGGGCACACGTGGACGACGTCGTGGACGTCAGCGTGGTCGGTGTCCCCGACGACTACTACGGCGAGGCCGTCGCGGCGTTCGTGACGCTGCGGGAGGGCGCCTCGCTCACCCGCGACGAGCTCGCGGCGCTCCTCGACGGGAGGCTCGCGTCGTTCCGCATCCCCGCACACCTGCGCGTGGTCGACGCGCTCCCGACGACCGCGTCCGGCAAGGTGCAGAAGTACCGGCTGGTGGAGATGTTCGGCCAGGAGCGTGCGTGATCTCGATCGCTGTCGGCGGGCTCCACTTCCCCGAGTGCCTGCGCTGGTACGAGAACCGCCTCTTCTTCTCCGACATGTACGGCGACGCGGTGCTCGCGTTCGATCCCGAGAGCGGCGAGCTCGAGACCGTCGCCGAGGTCTTCCATCCGGGCGGCATCGGCTGGCTGCCTGACGGCCGCATGCTCGCCGTGGCGAGTGAGGACAAGACGATCCTCGAGGTGGGCAATGGGGGGAATCGGCTCTACGCCGACCTCGGCCATACCTCGCCGGGCTTCCTCAACGACATGCTCGTCGACCGGACGGGCCGCATCTACGCGGGCAACTTCGGCTACGACCTCTTCAACGACGAGCCGTGCCCGACGCAGCTGATCGTCGTCGACATCGACGGCAAGGCCGCGCTGCAGGCCGACGACGTGGTCTTCCCGAACGGCATCGTCAAGCGCTCCGACGGCAAGCTGGTGGTGGCCGAGTCGTTCGGCAAGTGCCTGACCACCTTCAGCGTCGACGACGACGGCAGCGTTTGGCGCGAGTCGTCAATATCGCTGGGAGAGCTCGTGCCCGACGGCATCTGCATCGACGCTGAGGACCACGTGTGGATCAGCTCGGTCTACACCGACGAGGTCGTGCGCGTGGGCCGCGCCGGCGAGATGGAGCGCCATCCCGTCGGGCAGGCCGCGTTCGCGTGCATGCTCGGCGGCGCCGACGGCCGGACGCTGTTCGTGGCCACGGCGCCGGACTTCGAGCCCGACGCACGGCGCGCTCGTGCCGAAGGGCGGATCGAGACCCTGCGGGTCGAGGTGCCCGGCGTGGGCGGACAGGGGCTCGGTGCCTGACTTCAGCGACCAGTCCGTGATCGTCACAGGGGCGGCGCAGGGCATCGGGCTCGTGGTGTCGCGCCGCTTCGCCGAGGCCGGGGCGACGGTCTTCATGGTCGACGTGGACGGCGAGCTGCTCCAGTCCGCGGCCGATGACATCGGCGCCGTGGCCTGTGTGGCGGACGTGTGCTCGACCGAGGACGTCGAGGGCATAGTTACACGCGCGATTGAGGACACGGGCCGCGTCGACGTCGTCTTCAACAACGCGGGACTGCTGCGCGACCGCATGCTCTGGAAGCTCGACGACGACGATTGGACGCGCGTGATCGACGTGAGCCTCGGCGGCACATTCCGCTTCACGCGCGCGTGCGTGCCGTGCTTCCGCGAGCGGGGCTACGGGCGCGTGGTGAACGTGACCTCCTACACGGGCCTGCACGGGAACATCGGCCAGGCGAACTACGCCGCCGCGAAGGCGGGCGTGATCGGGTTCACGAAGACCGCCGCGAAGGAGCTCGGGCGGTTCGGCGTGACCGTGAACGCGATCTCGCCGAACGCGCGGACCCGCATGGTCGACTCGATCCCACCGGAGCGCCAGGCGGAGCTCGAGCGGGCGACGCCTCTGGGCCGCTTCGCCGACCCGCTCGAGATCGCTGATGGTGTTCTGTTCCTGGCCTCTCGCGAGGCGGGTTACATCACCGGTGTAGTGCTGCCGATCGACGGCGGCATTTCGATCTAGGGATTTTTGTTGTTCGCATAACAGCCGGCGGTCTCGATCGGCTGATCGACGATCGGCGCCCAGTAGTCGAACTTCCAGCCCTGGTCGGTCAGGCGCACCTTGCCGAAGTAACGGCCGGTCCAGATCGGGGTGATCGTTCCTCCGTTCACCTCCGCGTTCGTCACCCCGAGGCTGATCCACATGCTGCCGCGCACCGTCCCCGTCTTTCCGCCGGGGTCGACCTTGATCTGGAGGTTGCTGATCTGGTGGTGCACCGCGGCGGTGGTGCGGGGGGCGAGGCCGGGACCGCCGAAGAAACGCGACACGGCGGCCGGGCCGACGTTGTCGCAGTGGTCGTAGCTCGGACCGCTGGCGGGGTGCCATAGCAGCGGACTGGGATGGCCGGCGTTCCAGTAGAGGACGACGAAGTTGCCCTTCGGCGTGAACAACGACCCGACGTTGTCGGGATCCTGAATGCCGTTGGGAGCGGCAGAGGCCGGACCCCAGTCGACGTCCTGGACGTAGTCGGCGACCAGCTGCTCGATCCCGACGATCTTCGCGGCGAGCCGCGGATTGGGGTCACGCGAGCTTCCGCCGACGAACCCCGCGACCGCCGAGCCCGCCGCGGCGAGGCAGGCGGCCGTCACGGCGAGCACCAGCAGCTTCGTTCGCGCACTTCTGCTTCTCCGAACGCGTTGGTGTGGACCCATCTCTCTCCTTCCCTCGAGGTGATTGGCCAGTCTGGAAAGAAAGTTATACCGACTCATCGGTATAAATAGGCCTTGCCAACGCACTCATGAGGGTCGTGAGCCAACTAATGCAGACTATCCAGTCTGTTTAGGAAGAGATCAGCGCTCGAAATTCCTCCCGCCCGCGGCGGCGGCCGCGCCCACCTGCAGCGCCTCTGCCTGCGCTCAGGTGCGCCAGGCCCCAGCCGACCATCGTCGTCGTATCCTCCGGCCGTGCGCGCGCTTCTGGAGGACGGGCCCATGGAGGGCAAGTCGATCGAGGTGGAGGCCGTGGAGGGCCGGCCGCCGAAGACGATCGACGTCCCAGACGGGTCGGGCGGCACCTTCCGCTACGCCCTGGACGACTGGACCCAGGAGGGCATGGCGGCGGCCTACTCGTTCCTCTACGCCGTCTAGGCCCTGCTAGCGTGAGTGTTGCGCTCAGTGAGCCCCCAGCCCTTCTCGCTTTCGGGGTGCCGTCTTCGTCAGAAGGGCAGAGAGGCGGTCGGCCATGGCCACCGCAATGGAGTTGCTCGTCTTTCAGGACAACGGCGGTCGGTACCGCTGGACACTCGTCGCGGCGAAGGGGGAGCAGCTCTCGCATTCTCCGGCGTTCGCGTCCTACGAGGAAGCTCGAGACGCCGCCGGCCGCGTGCGCGACGGCGCCGGCTCGGCGTGGCTGGAAGGTCCCCCGATCGATCTGACCGCTCGCCGCGAGGCGGCGGCCAGTGACGATTCGGACACCGAGCGCTGGCTGGACGAAGGCGGCGGCTACACCGCTGCCGTGGCCGCGCAGACAGCAGCTGGTGACGGGAGGTCCACGCGATGAGCGACCAGCAGTCAGCATCCGAGTGGAACGTGGCCGACTGGCAGGGTAAGACGCTGGTTGACCGCGACGGCGAGAAGATCGGCAAGCTGCAGGACGTCTACGTCGACGTCGAGAACGACGAGCCGCAGTTCGGAACGGTCAAGGAGGGCTTCATCGGCCGCCACCTGACCTTCGTGCCGCTCGGCGGAATCAAGGTCGGTCCCGACGAGCTGCAGGTGCCGGTGTCCGGGGAGCAGGTCAAGGCCGCGCCCAACATCGAGCAACACGGCGAGGAGCTCTCTCAGGCGGACGAGTCGGCCCTCTATCACCACTACGAGCTCAACTACACGCCGCCGAACACCGAGAGCGGGCGCCGACTCGCCCGTCGGTGAGCCCTCACCGCCGACGGCATGCCCCGGTTGTGGGCTGGTGTTGCCGCCACACGGCGGCCCGACGCACGCCTACGTAGGCGCATCGCCGGCGTGCTGGGCGCTGTATGACCAGCTACCGACCTCGTTCGGTATGTCCGCCGTCGGCGACAGCGTCCGACGCCTCGCGCTCGACGCCTACGCCGTCCAGCATCCGGGGACCCCGCAGTCGCGTTCGGTGCAGTCTGTGGCGATCCACGCCATGGGGCTGTGCGTGCTCCTCGAGCGTGGCGCGGAAGCGCGCCGGATCGAAACTGTGCTCGGGATCCGGCAGACTCGCCGGGCACCCTCTCTCCACTGGTTGGATCCGCCCTGTCCCAATGGCACTTTGACGATCCAGAGCGTCTTGGCTGCTGACGGGGCGGAGAGCTACGCCTTGGCAGTCGAGGCCTGGGCCGTCGCGGTGTGGGCAGCATGGGAACCGCACCACAGCACCATCCGGGGTTGGCTCGACGTGACCTAAGCCTCGCTTTCTCGGCGGATGAGGCGTAGGCTGGGGGTTGGTCGCCGACCTTACCCACGGGCGCTTGCGGTGAGCATGGACCGCTGAGCCACCCGCCGGCAAGAGCCGGACTTCGACTTCATCGCGGGTCGGACGCCACGCCCTCGAGGCAGTGGCAGACGGAACGCGGGGAAGGGGCCGGACCTCATGCCTCACTTCCTGTGCCCAAGTTGCGCGCTTCGGGCCTACAGCGCCGCCGGCGAGAGCGGGTGCCCCAATTGCGACACTCCTCTCGGGCGCGCGGAGCTGATGAACGCTCCGCTCCAGGACGAGATTCGCAGGCGGATGCGTCACGGCGGGTCGATCGACGACGTCGACCTCGAGCTGATCGAGCGCTCCGGGCTCAGCACGGATGAGAAGGCCGCGCTGTGGCTCTACGCGTGGTCGTTTGTGCCGCGAAGGAAGCAGCGCGCATCCGCGGAGCTGCATCTGCGACTCGTCACGCCTAGGGGTTAGGAGGGCGGCGCCGGGTCGCCGGCCTCCCGAACTCCCGACCTAGACTTGGAAGCAGCACTCAGCCGTTCCGCCGGATTCATTCGTGTCCTTCGATCCCGCGGCACGCTTCATCACCAGGAGGTCACGAGAGGAGGCTGGGATGACCAGCCCCGACCGCAGAGACCCCGAGACGGGACGGCATGCGTCCGCGATATCCAACGCGATCGTGCAGCTTCTCCACGAGTACAGCGGCCGGGGTCCGACCCGCGCCCGCACCACGATCGGCGATGACCTGATCGTCTGCCTGCTGGCGGACACGCTCACGAACAGCGAGCGAAAGCTCGTCGATGCCGGCGAGGAACGCCTGGTGCTCGAGCAGCGCAGTGCCATCCAGCGCCTGATGAGCGCGGAGGCGATCCAGGCGATCGAAGCCGTGATCGGCCGCACCGTCACGGCGTTCATGAGCAACAACCACATCGATCCCGATCTGGCCGTCGAGACATTCGTGCTCGCACCGGTCACGAAAGCGGGAGCGGCATGAGCGACACGCCCTTGACCGAGCGTGAGATGCGAATCCTGGATCTCGAACGCGAGGATCGCTACCACCGCGAGCGCTACGCCCTCTACCGAGCCAAGGTGTACGGGCCGCGGGCGACCAGTGCCGCTCGGCTCCGAGAGTTGAAACTCGCGTCCGAGTCCGCGGAGCAGCGGCTTCGCCGCGCACGCGAACAAGCCACCTAGGTCCGGTAGCGCCGCCGGCTCTGGATGAGTGCGTGGTTGAGCATGCTCTCCACGTCGTCCTCGCCGGCGACCACGACGACCTTGTTCCAGACGCCGGGATATATGACTCTCTCGTTGTAGAGCTGGGTGCGGAAGCGTTCGGCGTACACCGCCGGCAGGGGGTCGCCGGCGCCGTACATCCGCCGTGCCCCGTCACTGCCGCGGATGACCGCCACGAGTTCGTGTGTCTTGTCGTAGTCATCGGCGGCGAGGAACTCGACGAGCGGTTGCTGTGGGGCTCCGCTGCTCAGGAAGGCGACGACGTATTTCCTGTCGCGTCCCCAACGGTTCTCACGGATCGTCTCGCCGAGTCCGATGTGCACCGCGCCTTCCGCGCGAGTGGTGCCGATGAACACCCGATAGGGGCTGTAGCGATCTCGGCCTTGCGGCCATCTGTATGACTCGCCCTTGCGCTCCCGCACGACTCGCCAATCCTGCGGAAGGTCTCCCCGTTCTGCCCGAACCGGATCGCGAGCTTCGTCGAGTCCGTCGCCGGCGGGGAGATACTCGATCGTGGGGTTGTCGAAGCCCGCGCGTGACAGTTGGCTCAGAAGTGGGCCGAGCTCCCGATCCGGGACGCGCTGCACCGTGACGGAGAACGGGGACAAGCGGTCCATTCTACATTGATGACGTTGAAATACAGCACTACGTAAGTACACGTTGTACCGAAAGCTGCTAGTGTGCGCAGTGCGCCAAGGCCCTACACCGACAGCGTCGGGCTGACGAAAGCTCCTCGAATGTCACTCGGGCCTGGACGCACAGGAGGGCTCAACGGAGTTCTCCGCACCTGAGAAGAGAGTTGGAACCAGCAATGTTCGCCACGATTCGACGCTACGAAGGCATCGACCAGAGCCGCACCAGCGAGGTCATCAAGAAGGTCGACGAGGGCCTCATGCCCAGACTTGAGGAGCTGCCTGGCTTCGGCGGCTACTCCCTGATCGACACCCATAACGGCGTCATCAGCTCGGTCGCCTTCTACGAGACCTCGGCGCAGGCCGACCAGTCGTCAAAGGCCGCAGCCGACTGGGTACGCGAGGAGAAGCTCGAGAGCGCCGTCCCGAACCCGCCGAAGATCACCACCGGCGAGGTCGTCGTCCACAAGGCCAGCGAGCTCGTCCAGGCCTGAGCACCTTCAAGCCGGTCAGTCGGAGAAGGGGGCCCGCCAGGTGCGGGCCTCCGCCGTTTCAAGGAGCGAGGCAGCAGGCGTCCGCCCTGGCGCTCATCGGCGTTATGTGACATCGATCTATGACACCATGATCGATGTCATGGCTACCGCCGAGACGATCACCCCGCTCGAGGCCGACGACAAGTTGCTGGGCGAGGCGCCGCCGTCGCCGGCCGGGCCGCTCGACCCCGCCGAGGCGGCAGGTCTGCCCACTCCGCCGGTCGTCCCGCTGCCGCGTTTCCTCCAGGTGCTGCGGTTCAACCAGCGGCAGATCCAGTTCGTCTTCCGTGCGCGGCGCGAGCTGGGCGAGGTGTTCCGGATGCGCGGCACCGTCTCCGGCGGCCCCGCGGTGACGAGCCACCCGGACCACGTCCGCTCGCTGTTCACCGCCAAGCCCGAGCTGGCGCCGTCGCTGACGGGGGAGTCGCCGCTGCGGCCGATCGTCGGCCCGAACTCGGTGCTCACCGCGGTAGGGCCGCGGCACATGCGTCAGCGCAAGCTGCTCCTCCCGGCTTTCCACGGCGACGCGATCGCGCGCTACACCCAGATGATCTCGGACATCACGGAGCGCGAGATCGACCGCTGGCCCGTGGGGCGCCCGTTCGAGCTCGCTCCGCACATGCAGGCGATCACCCTCGACGTGATCATGGGCGGCATCTTCGGCATCGAGGGCGCGCCGCCGCGCGGGAGCAGCGAGTACCAGCTCCGGATGGCCACGAAGTACCTGGTGGAGGCCTTCACCTGGCGGGTCGCCCGGCTGGCCGAGCTGATGAACATCGGCCGCGACGAGGCGGTGGGCCTTACCCGTGCCGGGCTCGCGATCCTGGATCGCGCCGCCTACGCGGTGATCGCCGACCGCCGCCGCGCGTCCGACGTCGAAGAGCGAACCGACATCCTCTCGATGCTCCTCTGCGCGCGTACCGAGGAGGGGGAGACGCTGACCGACCAGGAGGTGCGGGACGAGTTGCTGACGCTCGTGCTCGCGGGCCACGAGACCACCGCGAACCAGCTCGCGTGGACGTGGGAGCGCCTGGTCCGCGCGCCGGCGGCTTACGACCGGCTGCGCGATGCGGTCCGCTCGGACGAGGCCGCCGAGGAGCAGATCGAGGCCGTGATCTACGAGAGCATGCGCTCGCGGCCGGTGATCCCGATGATCGGGCGCCGCGTGACGGTCCCCTGGCGCCTCGGCGAGTACTCCCTGCCGGCCGACACGCCGATCGCGATGAGCATCCTGCTCATCCACCACCGCGAGGATCTGTATCCGGACCCGTTCTCGTTCCGGCCCGAGCGCTGGGAGGGCCAGAAGCCCGGCACTTACTCGTGGCTCCCGTTCGGCGGCGGGATCCGCCGCTGCCTGGGCGCCGCGCTGGCGATGGTGGAGCAGCGCATCGTGCTCGACGCGATGGTGCGCCGGCTCGACCTCGGGGCCGACGATCCGGAGCCCGAGACCGCGGTGCACCGCAACGTGACGATGATCCCGTCAGGCGGCGCCCGCGTGGTGATCCGCTCGCGCCGCTGACTGGCCTTACTGCGATCTGCGCAGCAGGGCGGACACGCGCTGCCGCGTGACGCCGAAGCGCATGGCGATCTGGTCCATCGTCATGCCCTCGGCGTAAAGCGCCTCAGCCTCGGCTCGGCGGACGTTCGCACCGGATGTATGCAGCGCCGTCGAGCTCTCCGTGATCAGCTGAACGATCAGCGGCCCGTCCTCGTTGGCGACGGTGTCGGTGTACCGGAGACCCTGCTCGCGCGCGCGCCGGATCCTGGTCATGCGCTTCTTGATCAGCGCCGACCGCCTCTCGTTCTCGGCGATGACCTCCTCGAGTGCTTCGAGAGCTTGGAGGAATGCATCGTCAGCCATCGTCAGCCATCTGACCCCTTCTTGGTTGCAACGGTCTTAGGTTTATGCAATAGCTATTGCGGCAATGACTGTTGCAGCAATCGTTATTGCGGCAACCCCAGTTACGGCAACCCCTGTTACATAACCGGGATCCGCGATCTTAATACCAGGGATGGAGTGATCCATGGCACTCGCAACAGAAACGCACGCCACCCCCGTGCTGCCGGCGCTCGAGCGGTCATCTGACAAGCACCTCGACCGGCTCCTCTTCCGGCGCTATCAAGAGGACGGCGATCTGGCTGCCCGCCGCGAGCTGATCGAGCGCTACCTCCCGCTCGCCCGCAGCGTCGCACGCCGCTACGACCGCCGCAGCGAGTCCTTCGACGACCTCGTGCAGGTGGCGAGCCTGGGACTCGTGAAGGCGATCGACCGCTTCGAGCCCGAGCGTGGGCTCGCCTTCTCGACCTATGCCGTGCCGACCATGCTGGGCGAGCTGAGGCGGCACTTCCGCGACTCCCGCTGGGCACTGCACGTGCCGCGCGAGATGCAGGAGCGGGTGCTCAAGGTGAACGCCGCCGTGGAGCGCCTGTCCGGCGAGCTGGGGGTATCGCCGAGCCCCAAGCAGATCGCCGACGACCTGAAGCTGCCCGTCGAGAAGGTACTCGAGGCGATCGAGGCGAACCTGGCGTACGACACCTCGTCGCTCGACATGCCGATCCGCTCCGGCGATGACGACAGCCAGACCGTCGCCGCGACCCTCGGTGAGACGGATGAGCGGTTCGAGCTGATCGAGGACTGCGCGTCGATCGCTCCGGCACTCAGGATCCTGCCCGAGCGCGAGCGCCTGATCCTCCATCTGCGCTTCGTGGACGACCTCACCCAGATCGAGATCGCCGACCGGCTGGGCGTCTCGCAGATGCACGTGTCCCGCCTGATTCGGAGGGCGCTGGAGCGAGTGCGCTGCGTCGTCTGCGCGGCGGCATAGCCGGCGTCGCACCGAGAAGTAGCCTTCGTCTCGGTGCTCATCGCCGCGCTCGTGAGCGTCGATCCGTTCGGCCATCGCCCGCGCCCCGGAACCGGGGCGGGGTTCCTGGTACTGGTCGCGTTCCTGATCTCGTTCCTCGCGATCCGGACGAGCGCGCGGCTCACGCGGAGCGTCTCCTGGTGGCCAGGCGGGGTGCAGAGCGGCGGCGTGCACATCCACCATCTCGTGTGGGGGATCTGCCTGATGATGCTCGCCGGCTTCCTCGCCTTCGCGGCCCCGCTCGAGGCGCCGTGGTGGCACATCGACGCCATCCTGTTCGGGATCGGCGTCGGCTTCACGCTCGACGAGTTCGCGCTCTGGGTGCACCTCGACGACGTGTACTGGTCGGAGGAGGGACGCGCTTCCCTGGACGCGGTCGTCGTGGCAGCCGCCTTCGCCGCGCTGGTCGTACTGGGCACGAACCCGTTCGGGCTCGACGATCCCGCCTCGATCACGGGCACCGCGCTGGCCGTGACGGTCATCCTCGGTCTGGCGGTGCTGTGCTTCCTCAAGGGGCGCGTGCTGCTCGGCGTGATCGGACTGTTCATCCCCATGGTGGCGCTCACGGGAGCGATCCGCCTGGCGCATCCGTCATCGCCGTGGGCGCGCCGGCGCTACCGGGGGCCGCGGCTCGAGCAGGCACGCGCGCGCTTCGATCCATCACGCCGCGCAGGCCGCTGGGAGCGGCGCCTCGGCGATCTCGTGGCGGGTGCGCCAACTCCCGGGCCGGATGATGCGCCGCCGGGACCGCGCGCCTAGAGAAGGCAACCTCTCACCTGGGCTTGGTCGTAGCTCTCGGCCTCGCCGGAGGACTGCCGGCGCCGCTGCCAACCCCCGGCTTCGATCCCGTGCCGGGCCTCAGCGGGCCGGCAACGCCTGTTGCCCGGGCGGCGGGGCGGCGGAGGTGAGCCACGAGGTGGGTCCTCGCCTTGGCTTGGCGTTGAACCGGGGGTCGGGGCCGGCTGCGGGCGCTGTGGCTGCTGCCGGCCAGCAGCGCCGCGAGCGGCAGGGCCGGCTTCATGGCCTGCTCCTTGCCGCGCGGCGCACGGACTTCTGGCAGCTCGTCCGTCCGCGCTTGGTGTGGAGCTTGCGGCAGCGGGCGTTCGCGTTACGGACGATGCCGCGGATGCAGCTTTTGGCGTCCGCGCCGGTCATCAGCACGTTGCAGCTCTTCACGCCCTGGCGCGTGTACTCCGGCGGGCTGGGCAGGCCGGAGCGGCCCGAGGACGCCGGCTGGATGTCCAGGATCAGCCCGGCGGCGGCCAGCGTCGTGGCCATGCCGTCGTCGGTGTAGCCGCAGAGCAGCACGCTGCCCGGCGAGCTCGGCGTGATCGCCACGGGAATGGTGAAGCTGCCCGCCGCGTCCGGCTTCTCGCTCTGGCTGAGCACGACGATCGAGCCGTTGGCGGTGGCGAACTGCGCGCCCACCCAGCGGTCG
>DATNBJ010000130.1:0-3076 GCA_035572055.1 Thermoleophilaceae bacterium
GAGGACGGGGACTGGACCGCTGACCAGGCCGCACGCCTCGCGGCCCTCGTCGAGACCCGCGCAGGCGCGCGGCCGGACATCACGCGGGCTGAGGACGGCACGCTGCTCGTCGGCTTCGGCCCCCGCCGCCGCGGTGGGGTCTTCGCGATCGACCGGACCGGCCGCGCATCCTGGACCGAGCTGGCTGCGGAGCGGCAGCCGCTCGCCGCGTAGCGCTGCGCGCTACTCGTCCTCGTCGTAGCCCGAGCCGCCTTCTTCCTCGTCCGGCTCGAGCTCGTCTTCCTCGACCTCCTCGTCGAGACCGAGGTCGGCGTCGTCGGAGTCCGCCCGGAAGTGCCCGCGTCCGTCGCCGCCATGGAAGGTGGCCTGGAAGTTCTCGAGCAGTTCGTCGCGCGCGGACTCGTCGACCGGGAGCTCATCCGAGATGAGGACCCAGTCGGAGCCCTCGAACTCCTCCATGTTGAAGATGTCGGAGTCCATCGAGGGCGAGTCGTCCACCACGAGCATGACCTCCGTCTGGGGGTTGAAATAGGTCCCCGGACGGATGATCAGCTCATCCAGCTCGTAGCGGCGCCCCTTCGGCATGGGCGTATCTATACCCGATTGGGCAAGGCGGCTACGTGCCCAGGTCGCGGAGCTGACGCTCGACCTCGGCATCCACGTCGAGCGGCGCCTCGCCGCGGCGGATGCGGCGCTCATTTCGAGCCTCCACGAGCTGGCGGACCTCGTCCCTGAGAGCCTCGTCCACGGGCGCCGCCGGGCCCGCCATCAGGGCTGCCACCTCGGCATCAACGTCGAGCGGCGGCTCCCCGCGCGCCTCCCGCCGGGCCGACTTCGCCTCCACGAGCTGGCGGATCTCCTCTGCCGCTTCGGCACGTCCCGCCGGGCTGTCCGGCGGCGGCCCCGAGGCCTCATCGCGGTCCAGCGAGAATGCCCCCCTGCCCACCTGGTCGTAGAGCCGCCCGCTGCCGACGGCCGCCACGAGGGCGCCGACGATGCCGACGAGCGACACCACGATCACGACCACTGCCAGCCCGCTGTCCACCTCACCTACAGTGTTCCCCATGTGGCGCCGACTGCGCCGCCGCTCCTTCGCTCCGAGCAGGCCGGCGCTCTTTCCCGATCAGATCGGGCTTGCCCTGATCACGCTGCTCGCGCTCGCGGTCGGCATCTACTTCGCCGTGCGCGTCGTCTTCGGCTGAGCTCAGCGCCGGGGCCGCTTGAGGACGAGCGCGGCGCTCGTCGGCTTCCGCCGGCCCCGGCTGTCGCGCGCGGTCAGGCTCGCCCGCGACGACAGCCGTCCGCGGCGCCGGAGCAGCTTCCGTCCCTTCTTCGAGACGTGCAGGTTCAGGACCGCGCGCCGTCCTGCCGGGATCCGGAACGAGACGTGCCCGAGCCCCAGTCGCCCAGATCTCAGCACGAGCCTGCCAGCGCAGACCCCGACCGCCTGCGCGGGGCAGCGTGCGGCGATGCGCGCCACCCAGCTGCGCGTGACCCTCACCACGCGACCGGCCACGGCGACGCCCGCGAATGGAACGCCGTCGCTCGCGGCGCCGCCACCGCCGCCCGTCGATCCTCCGCCACCCGTGGTGGTGCCTCCAAGCGGAGGATCAAGCCCCACCGACACGTTCACCAGGCCGCCGCCGATGAGACCCGTCAGGTCTCCCAGCGTGTCGCCAAGCCCACCCGCGCCCTGTAGCGGCACATTGGTCCCGAGCAGGCCGAGCACATCGCCTTCCCGCACCGGGATGCTCGTCGAGAACGTGCTCAGCTTGCCGGCGGGAATCGTCCGCTGCGAGCTCTGGGCCACCAGCGAGTAGTCGCCGCCGGCGCCGGGTCGCATCACCTGCAGCTGTCCCAGGCAGCCGCCGATCAGGCAGCTCAGCGAGCTCGGCGCGCCCTGCATGCTCCAGGACGTGATCGTCCCGCCGCCGGCTGGCACGACGTAGGAGGGAGAGGCGGCTCCGGTCGCCCGCTGGAACAGCGAGCAGCCCGCGCAGCCCACGGCGGTCCCCGCCGGGGCGGTCTTACCGAGCTTCACGGTGGCGGCCGACGCGGGCGAGGCGGCGGCCACGCCGAGCAGGAACAGCAGCAAGATCCTTCGCATTCATCCTCCCTTTGAACGCTTGTGCCGAATGAAGCTAGGAGGCCGGATAACGGCCGTCAACCGCTCTGGACAAAGGATCTATGGACAGGTGGTTGACCTGCCGGGCTTTGGGGTACCATCGACCTACGTCGTTGACTGACGAATCAATCGAGCGGGAGAACCGCTTGTTGCGCTGCTAGGCGCAGGGGTAAGACAAGGAGCTTCAGAAGTGGTCGATTTCACGCTTACCGACGAGCAGAAGGACATGCGCGAGATGGCGCATGACTTCGCTGAGAAGGAGATCCGCCCCGTCGCCTGGGACTACGACAAGGACGGCACGTGGCCCCAGGACATCATCGAGAAGGCATGGGAGGTGGGGCTCATGAACACCCACCTTCCCGAGGAGTACGGTGGCCCCGGCCTCGACTACCTCACGGGCGCGATCATCGAGGAGGAGATGGGCTGGGGCTGTTCCGGCATCGGCACGTCCCTCTCCTGTAATGGCCTCGCCACCGCGCCGATCCTGCTCGGCGGATCCGAGGAGGTCAAGAAGAAGTACCTCGGGATGCTCTCCGAGGGGCCGAAGCTGGCGTCTTTCTGCCTGACCGAGCCCGATGCGGGCTCCGACGTCTCCGGCATGCGCACCACCGCCGTGAAGAAGGGCAACCAGTGGGTGATCAACGGCAGCAAGTGCTTCATCACCAACGGCGGCTACGCGGACTACTACACGGTCTACGCCAAGACCGACAAGGAGGCGGGCCATCGCGGCATCAGCGCCTTCGTAGTGGACCGCAACCTCGACGGCGTCAGCGTCGACAAGAAGGAGGACAAGCTCGGCCAGCGCGCCTCGAACACCGCGACGATCTCGTTCAACGACGTCGCGATCCCCGAGGAGAACCTGCTCGCCGAGGAGAACAAGGGCTTCAAGCTCGCGATGATGACGCTCGACCGCACGCGGCCGGGCGTGGCGGCCATGGCCGTCGGCATCGC
>DATNBJ010000131.1:0-7773 GCA_035572055.1 Thermoleophilaceae bacterium
TCCAGTCGAACTCCTCGAGCAGCGCGCCGGCGATCAGCGGGCCGAGCGCCGCGAGGCCGCCCCCGATCGCCGACCAGAGCGCGATCGCCTTCGTCCGCCCGGGACCCGACCAGAGCGCCGCGATCAGCGCGAGCGTCGTCGGATAGGCCATGCCCGCGGACAGCCCGCCGAGCACACGCGCGGCGAACAGCACCCCGTCCGTCGGCGCGAATGAGGCCAGCAGGCAGGCCGGCACCGACAGCGCCAGCCCGAGCAGCAGCATCAGCTTCCGGCCGTAGCGGTCGCCCAGCGCGCCGAGGTAGAGCACGGAGGCCGCGAGGCCGAGGGAGTAGCCGACGGCGATGAGATCCAACGTCGTCTGCGCCGAGTCGAAGTGCTTGCCGATGTCCGGCAGCGCGACGTTCGCCACGGACAGGTTCAGGTTCGCGACCCCCGCGACCAGAATCAGCGCGGTGAGAACCAGCGTCGCCCGCTGCGGGGCTTCCCCGACCGCGGCTTCCGGGCCCTGGGCGTCAGCCATCCCAGGAGGGATGTCATGCGCCCGGTGTCCCGCGCATCATCCGATCGGGGTGAATGCCGCGCGGCGCGCGCTCAGATGTAGTACATCGCGGCGCCCGCGGACCTGGCTTCCCGCTCGGCCACGTCGGCGATCGTCGCCCCGCCCAGCACCGCCTTCGCGGCATCGATGGTCTCGACCCAGATCGGGCCGGCCTTCGCGGCGTCGCCGCCCAGCTCGCCCTCCAGCAGCTCCACCACCTCGAGGACGGTGATCTCCTCGGGCGGGCGGGCGAACGTGTAGCCGCCGCGCACGCCCCGCTGGCTCTGGAGTATCCCGGCGCGCCGCAGAGTCGCGAACAGGCCCTCGAGGAACTGCACGGGGATGTTCCGGCGCTTGGCGATCTCCCCGATCGGCACCGGCGCCGACCCGCCCACGCGCGCCAATTCGACGAGCGCACTGAGCGCGTACGGCGACTTGGACGTGATCGCAAGCAAAGCGGCAGCGAGTCTAGTGGTCGCCAGGTAGGGTCATCTCATGACGCTGGCGGTCCCCGTGGGTCGGCCCCCGCGATGATCTCGCTGGGGCGGCCGCCGATCGAGTCGCCCGAGCCCGTCGTCAAGTTCGCGGCGGTACGGCTCCTGCTGGCGCTCTCCGCGCTCGTCACTCTTGCGGTCGTCCACGACTTCCCGCACCACGCGCGGCTCACCGTCGTGGTGCTCTGCGTGGCTCTGCCGTGGGCGATTGCGATGCTCTACGTCTCGCGACGCTGGCCGGAGGTGGCGCTCAATCCGCTGGTGGCGATCGGGGACATCGGGATCCTCGCGCTCACCGAGCTCGCCGTCCCGCAGACCTACGCGCCCGTCCGCTTCCTCGCCCTCTTCTTCATCACCGCGCACGCGCAGTTCCAGGGCACGCGCGGCGGCCTGATGATCGCCGCGCTGGGATGCGGCCTGCTCGTGCCCATCTCCGCGCTCACCGACGGGCCGATCGACGGCGAGCTGCTCGGCTTCTACGAGGCGCTGTTCGTGGTCTGCGCGTTCGCAGGCGCGATCACGGCGGGCAACATCCGCACCTCCGAGACCGCCGGGCGGCTGCGGGCGCGCCAGGTGAGCCGTCGCATGATCGAGACCGAGAGCGCGATCCGCCGCCGCGTGGCCGACTCGCTGCACGACGGGCCGGTCCAGGAGCTCGTGAGCCTGGACATGATGCTGGCCGCCCTGCCCGCCGCGATCGAGCGCGGCCATGGCGACGAGGTGCGCGACCTGCTGCGCGAGATGCAGTCGATCGCCGAGCGCAACATCCAGGCGCTCCGCGACGAGATCGTCGGGCTCGGCCCCTACGCCTTCCGCGAGCTGTCGTTCGAGTCCGCGGTGATCGAGTGCATCCCGATCTGGCGCCGCCGCTACGGGATCGAGGTTCGCCTCGACATCGAGCAGCTCTCGCTGTCGCCCGAGCTGATAGGGCCGCTCTTCCTGATCGCCCAGGAGGCGGTGACGAACGCTGGCCGCCACGCGAACGCCGCCACGGTGAGCGTCTCGCTCCACAAGACCGACAGCCAGGTGGAGCTGCTCGTGGTCGACGACGGCCGCGGCTTCGACGACCTGGCCCCCGCGATGAGCGAGGGCAGCGGTCACATCGGCCTGGCGAGCATGCGCGAGCGCGCGGAGCTGACGGGCGGCACGCTGACGATCGAGTCGAGCAGGCGCGGTACGACGGTGAGGGTGCGCGTGCCGCTCGAGCGCGGCGCGCTGGCCGCTAGATCCAGCCGCGCTCTGTAGCCACGAGGACCGCCTGTGCGCGGTCCACGGCCCCGAGCTTCGTGTACGTGTTGTGGAGGTGCGTGCGCACCGTGCTCGTCGACAGGTTCAGCTCGAGCGCGATCTGCTTGTAGACCTTGCCCTCGGCCAGCCGCTTGAGCACGTCCACCTCACGGGTGGAGAGCGGGCACGGCTCCACGTTGCGCCGCTGGCCGGAGCCGGCGTACGGCAGCTCGTACATCACCGAGCGAAGCTGGTCGGGCGACAGGTCGAGCGCGCGGCTGACCTTCAGCATCTGCGCCGGGTCCACGGGCTGGCCGTGACCGTAGTGGGCGAGCATGTCGGCCAGACGGATCACCGCGGCCTCGCCCTCGGCGTCGGCCGAGTGGTGACGCTCGATGGCGGAGGCGAGCCGGTTCGGCAGGCCCCAGCGGCGGGCGAGGACGCCGCCCACGAGGGCGTGATCGACGCCGAGCTCGCGGCGCTCGCGGTGCACGCGCTCCTCGGGGGTGCGCGCGTCGCCGTGGACCTGGCCGGGGTAGCCCGGGTAAGCGTGGATGAGCACGAGCTGCCCGATGTCGTGGAGCAGCGCCGAGACGAGCAGCTCGTCGCGGTCCTCGTAGCCGACCTCGCGGGCCAGCCGGTCGGCGGCGCGCTGGGTGGCGACGGCGTGCAGGCGGAAGCGCTCCGGCTGGGCGTCCCAGCCCGGGGTCCGCTCGAAGAAGTCGAAGACGGCGGTGCGCGAAGCGAGGGCCTCGACGCCCGACGGACGCAGCAGCTCGATCGCCTTCGGGATGCTCGTGATCTTGCCCTTCTTGGGCGAAGGAGCGGAGTTGGCGATGCGCAGCACCGCGATCACGAGAGCCACGTCGGACTCCACGGCGGCGACCATGTCGCCGACCGAGCCCTTCTCCTCGCGGGCGAGGCGGAGCAGGCGGTTGCGGGACTCCACGAGGGCCGGAAAGGCCTCGAGTGCCTCAAACGCGGCGGTGAGCCGGCGGCCGTGACCCTCAGCCTGAGCGGCGTTGGCGGCGGCCGGCTGCTGCCGGGTCTGGTTCATTGCGGCTTCCAAGTCAGTTATCTCCAGTACAGGCCCTCGAGGACGGTGCGAGGCCCGCACACTGGGCTAATCGGCAGGGGTGGACGAAAGGTTGAGTCCCCTGCCCCCATTTTCTTGGTGCTTTTGTGCCGCTATTTGCGACCGCCCGTGCGCTCGAGCGCATCGTCGATGCGCGCCAGCGTCTCGGCGCGGCCCAGAACGGCCACCGACTCGAAGATCCCCGGGGAGACCGTGGTTCCGCTTATAGCCACGCGAATCGGCTGAAAGACGGCGTTTGGCTTGGCGTCCAGCTCGTCCAGGACGGAACGCAATGACGCCTCTATGTGCTCCGGATCGAATGGCTCCGTTTGCGCCAGGGCGTCGCGCGCCTTCGCGAGCCGTTCTGGCGCACCGTCGCTCATCACCTTGGCCCACGCCTTCTCGTCGGTGGGCTGTCGCTCCACGAGGAAGCCGGCGAGGCGCCAGAAGTCGTCGAGCGTCTGCATCTTCTCCTGGGCGATGCCCACGGCCTCGCGCAGGCCCGCCTTGCCGAGGCGCTCCTCGAGCAGCCTGGTGAGGTCGTCCGGGTCCATCTCCCGCAGGTAGTGCCCGTTCATCCAGCGCAGCTTCTGCTCGTCGAACACCGCCGGGTTCTTCGACACGCGCTCGAGCGAGAAGCGCTCGACCAGCTCGGGGGTCGAGAAGAAGGTGGTCTCCGCGTCGTAGCCCCAGCCGAGCAGCGCGAGGTAGTTGCGCACCGCCTCCGGGAGGTAGCCGGTGTCGCGCAGCTCCTGCACGCTCGCCGCGCCGTGGCGCTTCGAGAGCTTCTTGCCGTCGGGGCCGTGCAGCAGCGGCAGGTGGGCGTAGGCCTCCGGCAGCCGGCCGCCGAGCGCCTCGAGGATCATCATCTGGCGCGGGGTGTTCGAGATGTGGTCCTCGCCGCGGACCACGTGGGTGATGCCCATGTCGTGGTCGTCCACGGCCACCGCCAGGTTGTAGAGCGGGCTGCCGTCCGAGCGGGCGATCACGAAGTCGTCGATGTCCTTGTGCTCGAAGGTGATGTCCCCGCGGATCAGGTCCTTCACCACGGTGCGGCCCTCATCGGGCACTCGCAGGCGGACGGCGCCCTCGTCGAAGTAGGCGTGCCCCTCGTCCACGAGGCGTGCGATCTCCTCCCTGTGGCGGTCCTGGCGCTCGCTCTGGAAGTACGGCCCCTCGTCCCAGTCGAGCTCGAGCCAGCGGAGCGCGTCGAGGATCTGCTCGATGTTCTCGGGGGTCGAGCGCTCGCGGTCGGTGTCCTCGATCCGCAGCACGAACGTGCCGCCGCTGCCGCGCGCGAACAGCCAGTTGTACAGTGCCGCCCGGGCTCCGCCCACGTGCAGCGCGCCCGTGGGTGAGGGCGCGAACCTGACTCGTATGGAATCCACCATGCCCTCCACAGGATGCTAATCGGCGCTCACGTTTCGACCGCGGGCGGTCTCGTGAAGGCCCACGCCCGCGGCGTCGAGCTGGACTGCGACGCGATCCAGATCTTCAACCAGTCCCCGCGCATGTGGAAGCCGACCTCGTGGAAGGAACCGGACATCGACGAGTTCCGCTCGCTGATGGATGGCGGGCCGATCGAGTCCGTGGTGATCCACGCTGTCTACCTGATCAACCTGGCCACCAAGGACCGGGAGATGCGCAAGAAGTCTCTGACCTCGCTCTCGCACGCGCTGCGGATGGGCGACGCGATCGGCGCCGACGGCGTGGTGGTGCATCCGGGCTCGACCCTGAAGGAGCCGCTGCCGGCGTCGCTCAAGCGCGTCGGACAGGCGATCAAGCAGGTGCTCGGGGAGTCCGACTCGTGCCGCCTCCTGCTCGAGAACACCGCCGGCGCGGGCGGGACGATCGGCCGCTCCCTGGAGGAGCTCTACGAGCTCGTGGACCTGGGCGGCGGCTCGAAGCGCATCGGCGTGTGCCTCGACTGCTGCCACATGCTGGCCAGCGGCTTCGACATCCGGACGGACGCCGGCCTCGGCCAGGTGATGGACGACTTCGAGTCCCACCTCGGACTCGACCGCCTCCGCTGCGTCCACGTGAACGACTCGGCCGTCCCGCTCGGGTCCAACCGCGACCGGCACGAGTACCTGCCGGACGGCGAGCTCGGCGAGGCCGGCCTCTCGGCGTTCCTGTCGGAGCCGCGCTTCGAGAAGCTGCCCGCACTGCTCGAGAAGATCGGCGACGACCCCGACAAGGACCGCGAGCAGGTCGCGACCGCGCGAAGGCTGCGCAAGAAGGGCCTCGCTCGCCGGAAGCGGCGCGCGCGCAGGTAAGCTGCGCCGCAGGGTGTGCCGGGAAGACTGGTCGGCGAACTCGTTCGCGACCCGTGATCCCGCTCGCCAACACCTCCTTCGACGACACCGCCGTGGTGCTCGGCGGCCTGCTCGTGCTCGGCGCCCTGATCGCGGGCGTCGCGCGGCGGAGCTTCCTGTCGCTCACCGCGATCTTCGTGGTGGCGGGCTTTCTGCTCGGCAAGGGCGCCATCGGCGTGCTCGACTTCGACCCGCACTCGGAGTTCGTGCACACGCTCGCGACGATCGCCCTGATCGTCATCCTCTTCCGCGACGGCCTCGAGGTGGAGGCCGAGATGCTCCAGCGGGCATGGCGCGTGCCGGCGCGGGCGCTCGCCATCGCGATGCCGCTGACGGCGCTGCTGGTGGCGGCTGTCACCCATGCCGTCACGTCGCTCGACTGGACCGAGTCGCTGCTCGTCGGCGCTCTGCTGTCCCCCACCGACCCGGTCCTCTCGTCATCGGTGGTCACGAACCCGCGCGTGCCGCGCGTCATCCGCCACACCCTCAACCTGGAGTCGGGTCTGAACGACGGGCTGGCGCTTCCCGCCGTGCTGGCGTTCGCCGCGGCCTTGGACCCGCATGAGACCGGCTTCGTCTGGTGGAGGTTCGTGCTCCAGGACGTGGGGATCGGGCTCGCGGTTGGACTGGCGCTCGGCGCGGCGGCCTCGTACCTGATGCCGCGCGGCGCGCCGCTGGGGCACGAGATCAGTCCTCACGAGAAGGCGCTCTACGCAATCGGCGTGGCGTTCGGGACCTACGGGGTGGCGGTGCTCATCCCCGACGGCAACGGCTTCATCGCCGTCTTCGTCGCCGCGATCGTGCTCGGCATCCTGAGGCCCGACATCCGCGAGTGCTTCGAGCGCCGCTCCGAGGACGTGATCGAGCTCGTGAAGCTCGGCATCTTCGTGGTCTTCGGCGCCCTGCTCAGCTTCTCCGACCTGTTCCACGACGGCTGGGGCGCGGTGGCGATCGTCGCCGCCACCTTCCTGCTCATTCGGCCGCTGTCGATCTTCCTGTCACTGATCGGCATCCGCCTGAGCTGGCGGATGAAGGCCTTCATGGGCTGGTTCGGCCCGAAGGGAGTGGCGACGATGGCGTTCTCGCTACTGGTACTGAACAGGTCGATCGCGGAGGCCGACCGGATCTTCGACATAGCCGCGCTGGCGGTGTTCGTCTCGATCATCGCCCACGGGTTGACGGATCACCCGGGCGCGGAGTGGATCGCGCGGCACGCGGAGGAGGAGCGAGCGCGCGGGCAGGCGGGCGACGCGCTGGAGCGGGCCCCGACGCTGCGCTGAGCGCCTCGCATGGTCACGTCGGAGCTGTCCTGCCCTGGACCGCTATATGCGGCTCATTCCAGGACAGCGAAGCCTGAGCCGCGGCTCGGACCCTCCCTCGTTGCTGCTGTAGGCGCGACGCGCGAAGCTGCGGCGGACGGAGACCGGCGCGCCTAGAGCGCGTCGCGCAGATCGAACGAGAACGGGTCCTCTTCCGGCGCCTCGAAGAACTCCGGGTTCACGCACTCGAAGGCGCTGCCGTCGCCGTCGTACGCCTTCTCCACGCTCATCTTGCACTGGGGCAGCGGGCTGCCCGACATCTTCACGCCGCCGTAGCCGAGGCGCGTGCGCTGGGCCTCCTCGAACAGGGCGACGTCGATCTCGCCGCGGAAGACCTTGTTCATGCAGCCCATGAAGCGCTGGCCGGTCTGCTCGTCGTCGTATAGGTAGAGGTACGCGCAGCCCGACTCGATGCAGCCGGCGGGGTGAACCAGTCGATCGCAGAACGCGCAGCACTGCCTGCATTCGTGCGAAGAAATGCTCTGACTGGCTGCCCCAGGCACCGGATTAGTGTAGGCGGAAGCGGCCTGTCGGGCTAGGACGCGAGCGGCTCCAGGCCGACCCGGTCGCGGATGTCCGCGTGGAACTGCGCGCAGGCGCTGACGCGGTAATCGGGGCCTAGTACGAGCAGCCGCTCGCCCACCCTCAGGGCGAGCTCGTGGTCACCGGGGAAGTGGTGGACCACGTCCTTCAACTCGTCGAGGAACGTCTCGGGCAGATCGCCCGGCACGCTGAGCGTCACGCGCTTGGATTGTGGCGGCGGCGCGTTCGCCTCCTGCTCTCGCGCCTCCTCGACCTCCTCGGG
>DATNBJ010000132.1:0-5310 GCA_035572055.1 Thermoleophilaceae bacterium
GGCGTCGATCTCCTCCGTGATCCGCATCGCGCCGATCTCGGCCACGAGGCCGGTGCCCACCTTCGCGGCCATCATGTAGCCGAACGCGTAGGGCATGATCTCGCGCAGGTCGCACCAGGCCGAGAAGACGCCCGCGTAGGCGGGCGCTCCGACCGAGCGGTTGAAGTACGCACCCTCGATCCCGCACTGGAGCCCGAGGATGAACGCGAGGCTCCAGATGACGAGCGTGGAGCCGAGGATCAGGATCCCGGCCTGCCGCAGCGCCTCGCCGAAGAAGCGGAACACGCGCCCGCCGAACACCTCGGCGAAGTCCCGCGCGGCGAACTTGGCGATGTCGCCGAAGGAGGCGACCCAGTCGCGTGGGACCGCCAGCCAGGATCTACCCATTGCGAACTCCAGTGAGCAGTGCGCCGGCCACGCCGGCTGCAGTGCGCCGGCTGCGCCGGCTGCAGTGAGCAGGGCTGGGGCCCAAGCACTGCTCACTGCTCACTGCTCGCTGCTCACTCACTTGATCACCGAGATCTCGGGATGCGTGGCCAGCAGCGTCTGCGTGAACACGTAGTTGAACGCGAAGATCCCCAGGAACGCGATCACGACTCCCTGGTTCACGGCCCTGCCCACGCCCTCTGCGCCACCGGAGGCGGTCATCCCCTTGTAACAGGAGACGATCGCGATGATCGCCCCGAACAGCGTCGTCTTCACCACCGAGCCCCAGAGGTCGGTGGTGGACGCGTTCGTGAGCAGCGTGGAGAAGAACGGTCCGAGCGGCGCCTTGAAGGTGAGCGTGGCGAGGACGCCGCCGAAGATGCCGAAGATCAGCGCGTAGATGTTGAAGAGCGCGGTGACGATCATCAGAGCGAGGAAGCGCGGCACCACGAGGTTCTTGACCGGGTCGACGCCCAGCACCTGAAGCGCGTCGAGCTCCTCGCGGATCTTGCGGGCGCCGAGGTCGGCGGTGATCGCCGTGCCGGCCACGCCGGCGAGGATGATCGCGGTGACGAACGGCGCGAACTCGCGGATCGTGGCGAGCACGAAGAAGCCGCCGAGGCGGTCGATCGCCCCGAACAGCACGAGGAAGTTGCCCGCCTGGAGGCCCGGGGCGCCGTAGCCGAACGCGATCGTGGAGATCAGCAGTGGGAACCAGCAGAGCCGCAGCGCGAACAGGAACTGGTTCACGAACTCGCCGCCGTACGGGTAGGGAGGACGGATCGCCGACAAGATCGTCTTGCCGGTCAGGATCATCATGTCCCCGACTTGCTCCAGCAGGTTCTTGGTGGGCAGGAACGCCCGATCCGCTACAGCACGTACCACTCCGTGGCCCTCCCGTGACAAGGGGCAGTGTCTCCGCCCCCGTTCCCCGAGGCCGAAAGACTACGGGACCGTTTGTTGGCGGGCAACCGACAACCGTCGCGCACCCGCGCGAAGTGGATCTGCGGCCCCGATCCCCGTGGTATGTTGCGCCCGCTGTGAGCGCGAGGGGAGCGCAGGGAGGGCGTCTGCTGCGGATCGGTGGCGCGGTTGCGCTTGGCTCCGCGTTGCTCGTCACTGCCTGCGGAGGCGCGCGCCAGGACGCGAACGAGCCGAGCGGCAACTTCAAGGTCCAGGTGCTGAAGCACAGCTTCCCCGAGAAGCAGAAGCTGGCGAAGCGCTCGGTCATGGAGATCACCGTGAAGAACGTGGACTCCAAGACGATCCCGGACATCTCGGTGACCGTGAACTCGTTCAACCGGCGCGAGGACAACCCGCAGCTCGCGGACGCGAGCCGGCCGGTGTTCATCGTCAACACGGGACCCGAGGGCGGCGAGACCGCGAACCAGGCCACCTCGGCGCTCGGCCCGCTGGCGCCCGGCCAGACGAAGACCTTCAAGTGGAACGTCACCGCCGTGCACGCCGGTCCCTTCAAGATCAGCTACGAGGTGTCGGCGGGGCTCTTCGGCAAGGCGCATGCGGTCGATTCCTCCGGGCACGCGCCGCGCGGTGAGTTCAGCGGCACGATCTCTAACACGCCGCCCAACTCCCGCGTCAACTTCGACAACGGCACGAGCGTCGAGGGCGGCTAAGCGGCGGTGGCCGGCGCCGGCGCCGGCTGCGCGCGCGTCGCCACGAGCGGCTCCGGCATGCGACGGCGCGACATCAGGCGGCGGCGCAGCTCCACGATCCCCATCGCGGCCGCCACCGGGATGGTCGCCGGCAGGTTGTGGACCACCAGGAAGAGCGAGTCGAACGCGAGCGCGAGCACCAGGGTGAGCAGCGCCGGCGCGACCTGACCGCGGCGGCGAGCGGCGAGCACGGCGCCGAAGAGCGCCGCCGCGAAGATGTCGCCGAAGCCGCACACGGCAGCTCCGAAGGTCGTGCTCTGAAGCGCGGGGAGGCCGGCGACCGGCGTGGCCAGCCGCAGCACGTGGTCAGCCGGCTGGAGCACGTGGGTCGAGACGAGCGTCGCATCGAGGCCCGCCATCAGGCCCAAGCCGAGCATCAGCCAGCCGTAGGGCACGAGCTGCGTGAGCAGCACCGCCAATGCCACCGCGGCGAGCGTGGAGAGCACGAGCGAGGCCGCCTGCCCCGGCAGTCCGTCCGGCATCAGCCACGCGAGCAGGAACAGCGGCGCGACGAGCACCGCGTTGCGCGTCCTGCCGGGCGGGACCGCACAGGCCAGCGCGAAGGCCGCGAGTGGCGGCAGCCCGATGAGAGCGGCGTACGCCAGGGCCGACGCGGACGACGGCTGCGTGCGCACCACAAGGGCGAAGCCCACGATCGCGAGCGGCGGGGCGGCGGCCCACCAGCGGCTGCGAAGGGCGCTGAGCTTCCGAATTCGCGGGTGTCTCGGCAGCGCCACGGTGGCCGCCTGGGCCACGGTGAGGGACACGTCGGATAGCGCGAAGGCGAGGGTCACAGACCCACCCGCTACCCGGGTTGGGGGGCTTCCTATTCCTCCGATCTGGGCCGATACCCCGGACAGGCCATTACCGGGAGACGGGGGTACTTGGGGTAACCGGGGTCGGTGCGAGACCGCTCACAGAGTGAGAATGTGGACCCTCTCGTGTTGCCCACCAGGCGCTGGTATCTGCACGTGGCGCACAGGCCTGTCTCGGGTGAGGTGTGCGGGGTGTCGGGCGTGGGGGTCAGGGCACGAGGCGTAGCTTGCGCTTCAGCTTCGCACCGTCCAGCGTGATCGTCACCGCCGCGTGCAGCGGGCGGTGGCGCTTCAGCGCGGCCCGGAGGAGCCGCTTGCCGGCACGCGTCAACCGCGTGTTGCGCGCGATGGTCCGGTGGTTCGAAGTCGCGCGCACGGTGCAGGCCGGCGAGCAGGACGCCGCGATCCCGTGGCGCAGCACCGTGCGGATTCGCTGCCTCGACCGGAACGTGACCCTGGCGGGCTCTTGCCGCGCCAGGCCCGCCACCGCGGCCTGCGCGTTCACGATGCCGGCGGCGTTCGCCGTCGCGACGATCCGCTGCACCGCCGCCTGGCCGTGCACGCCGAGCGAAGCCAGCAGCGCCGCGACGCCCGACACGTGCGGCGTGGCCTGCGAGGTGCCCGCCAGGTAGTGGTAGCCGCCGTCGTTGTACGTCGAGAGGATGTCCTCGTCGGTCCCCGGCAGCGACGATCCACCCGGCGCCAGGATGTTCACCCCCTCGCCGAAGCTCGAGTAGAAGCTGCGCAGGCCGCGACGGTCCACCGCGCCCACGCACAGCACCCTGCCGCCGAACGGGTTGTTCTCGCACAGCGGCAGCGAGTCGTTGCCGGCCGCGGCGACCACGACGACGTTATGCGCCAGCGCCCGCTCGATGGCGGCGTCGATGTCGGACTCCTGCCCGAGCCCGCCCAGCGGGATGCTGCCGCCGAGGCTGAGGTTGATCACGTCGGCCCCGTGGCTCGTGGCCCAGTCGATGCCCGCCGCCACGGCGGCGCTGCTGCCCGAGCCGTTGTCGTCCAGCACCCGGATCGGAAGGATCTTCGCCCCCGGAGCGACGCTGTCCACCCCCACGCCGTTGCTCGCGTCCGCCGCGATGATCCCCGACACGTGCGTGCCGTGGCCCTGACCGTCCTGGGGCGTGGCGTCGCCCGAAACGAGGTCGTAGCCGGGCAGAACCCGCCCCTGCAGGTCCGGGTGCGCCGCGTCGATGCCGGTGTCGACCACGGCCACCACGGCGCCGGCGCCGCTGGTCACGGCGTGGGCCTCGTCCGCGTGGATCATGTCGAGTCCCCACTGATGGGAGCGCAGGGGATCGCTGGTCGTGGCGCTCGCCGCCGCCGGAGCGAGCAGCAGCAGGCCGACGACGAGCAGTCGCAGAAGGCGCCTCACCGCCGTAGAGTGTCGCGCACCAACCTTGTCAGACCTTTGTCAAGGTTGGGAAAAACGCGCTAGCATGGCTGCAATGCGGGATTTCCTCGAGGCCGTCCACTCGCGGGTCGTCGTTTTCGACGGTGGCATGGGTGCCACCCTCGAACAGCTCGACCTGACGTCTGAGGACTACGGCGGGCTGCCGGGCAAGTGCCATGAGGCGCTGATCCTTCACCGTCCCGACGTGATCCAGCAGGTGCACGAGTCGATGCTGGAGGCCGGCGCCGACGTGCTCGAGACCGACACCTTCCAGGCGTCGCGCCTCAAGCTCGACGAGTGGGGACTGTCCGAGCACACGTTCGAGATCAACCGCAAGGCCGCCGAGATCGCCCGCAAGGCGGCGGGCGAGGACCGCTTCGTGGCCGGCTCGATCGGACCGACGGGCTTCCTGCCGGCGTCCGATGACCCCACGCTCGGCCGGATCACCTTCGGCGAGCTCGTGGAGGTGTTCAAGGAGCAGGCGCAGGGCCTCGTCGAGGGCGGCGCCGACCTGATCATCATCGAGACCGCCCAGGACATCCTGGAGGTGAAGGCCGCGATCTTCGGCGCGCGGGAGGCGTTCAAGCTCACCGGCAGGTCGCTGCCGATCCAGACCTCGGTCTCGCTGCTGCCGAACGGCGGCAAGATGCTGCTCGGCACAGACATCGCCTCGGTGCTCACCACGCTCACCGCGCTCGACGTGCAGGTGATCGGGCTCAACTGCTCGACGGGCCCCGAGGACATGCGCGACGCGATCCGCTACCTCGGCGAGTTCTCCCCCGTGCCCGTGCACTGCATCCCGAACGCGGGCCTGCCGCTGCAGGGGCCGAACGGCGAGACGATCTTCCCCGAGGAGCCCGACCCGCTGGCCGCCTCGCTCCAGGAGTTCGTGGAGCGCTACGGCGTGTCGATCGTCGGCGGCTGCTGCGGCACCACACCGGAGCACATCGCCGCGCTGACGGACCGGGTGAAGGGCCGCGACGCGGAG
>DATNBJ010000133.1:0-5347 GCA_035572055.1 Thermoleophilaceae bacterium
GCCGGCGGCAACGTGCACCAGCCGATCCACTCGGTGCGGCTACCGGGTCTGGTCGCTCACCAGGAGGTGCTCTTCGGCGGGCTGGGCCAGACGCTGTCGATACGTCACGACTCGATCGCCCGGGAGTCCTTCATGCCCGGAGTGCTGCTGGCGATCCGCAAGGTCGGCGACCTGGACCGCTCGCCGGTGTTCGGGCTCGAGAACCTGCTGTAGCTCGGCGCGAACGGCAGCAATAAAGGGTGGTCTGAGCGGAGGTAGCGGCTTCGCTTTGTTGATTTGGTCCGCTCTATGCGGCCCAGATCAACACAGCGGCAGCCCCGCTTCGAGCCACCCTTCATCGCAAGTCGTTCGCCCGCGGTGAAGTCGACGCCGGGCGCCGCTGACGCCGACGCCCGACCTACGACACCCGCGAAGCGCGCTGCCGCGAGTCCGCCTCGCCACCCGCGCCCACCGGCGCGGACGCCGCCGCACCGCGTTCCGCCACGTCCGCCTCGATCGCCTTCTCCACCTCGGGCATCACCTTCTTCATCTCCCTGAGGGTGGCGGCCGGGACCCAGTAGCGCATCGCGAGCAGGATCTTCGCCCAGCCCGGCGCTACCACGCGCATCGAGCGGTTCTCGATGCCCTTCTCGACCGCGTCGATCGCCACGGACAGCGGATAGGTCTTGGCCAGCGGCCCGCGCATGCGGCCGCGCAGCAGGCGGGCGGCCACTGTGGCATCGCCGCCCGCCACCATGTCGGTGGCGATCCACGAGAAGTACGCCACGCCGACCGACACGCCGTGGTGGGCCACCTCGCCGCGAAGCGCGTCGCCGAATGCCTCGACGGCCGCCTTGCTGGCGCTGTAGGCGGACATCACCGGCGAGTGCGCGGCGGCCGCCAGCGAGGCCACGGGCAGGATGTAGCCCTGGCGCTCGATCACATGCGGAAGGCATGTGCGCACCGTGCGGAAGACGCCGAGCAAATTGACCTCGATCACCCGCTCCCAGGCGTCCACGTCGGTGTAACGCACGAGACCGCCGCTGGCGATCCCCGCGTTGGCCATCACCACGTCGATGCCACCGAACCGCTCGACGGTGCCGGAGACCGCGCGATCGAGAGCGTCCCAGTCGGTGACGTCGGTCTCGAACCAGATCGCGTCAGGGCCGCACTGCGCGGCTACCTTCTCGAGCTCCTCGGGCTCGAGGCCCACGAGCGATACGCGGGCGCCCTTCGAGGCGAGCCGCCGCGCCGTCTCGGCGCCTATTCCGCGTGCGGCGCCCGTGATGAGCACCGTCTTTCCGGCGATGGGATAAGTGGACATGCCGCGGGACCCTAGCTAACGCGGAATCGCTGCGCGATGGCAGCCTCGAGGCGCGCCACGTCGGCGTTCACCTTCGCCACCTGAAGCGATTTGGGCTGCAGCACGCCCAGCGGAAAGCCGTCGTTGTGGGCGGCGCCGAGCGCGCCGATGGCCTTCACGCGCTCGGGCCCGAGCGCGGGGCCGATGCCGCGGATGACGGCGAGAGCCCGCGTGAAGAGACCGAACGAGTCCTGGAACGCGTGCCTGCTCTCGGGCGAGCCGACGTTCTTCGCGGCGACGGCGTAGTCGCGCTGTGCCTCGCGCGCGAGGTCGAGCGTGACCTGGGCCGCCAGCGTCGGATCGTTGCGGGTCGACAGGCTCACCGCGTTGGTGATCGCGGCGTTCAGGAGCTGGCCCTGGATCATGCCCATGCGGTTCTCGACCGTGGGAGGCGCCTCCTTCTTCACGATCTGGCCGGCGATCACCGGGAAGGCGGCGATGATCTCGTGGTCGAGCAGGGCGTCGCCGCGGCGGACGCGGTCGGTGATCTTCGTGTAGGCGGCAGCAGCCGCGTTCATGTGCGCCTGGGAGTCGGCGCGCTGACCAACGCCGTAGAGCGACGACGCGGTGACGAGCTGCGCCCGCATCTGCTCAGCGGCCAGCGCGGCGTCCACCTCGGCGGCGGGATGGCGCAGCGTCGGCGCACCCTGGGGCGGCGGGGTCGCGCTGCCCCCGGAGCTGCCGCACGCGGCAAGGCACAGCGAGGCGGCCAGCGCCGCCCCGAGAGCGGCGAGCCTCAAGCGGCCGACCGCGAGTCGCTGTTTCTCAGCGACCGCGGAACCACGAAGCGAATCCCGGAGCGCAGCTCGTCGATCGAGCAGGTCTTGTTGTCGATCAGGCCGCGCTTCTTGGCGCCTGGCACCAGCAGCATCTGGTTGACGTAGCCATCCTGGCCGCGCTTGGGAGTGATGAACCACAGGTAGCCGGTGTCGCGAAGGCGTGGACGGTAGCTCTCGAAGGCCTCCTCGGCCTCCTCGAGCGACTGAACGTAGATGATCGCGCCGTCGAGCTCGCCGGAGCGCACCAGCCCGCGGCCGAGCGTGCTCTTCACGTCCCGACGCAATCCTGTGCCCACATCACCCGCGATTTCGACGCGTTGCATGGGCTTGATGCCAAGCTTCTGAACCACTGTTCGGTGACTGTAATCCGCAGTTTGCGCCATCTGAAACGCCACAAATTATGACTGTTCCACAGGATAGGTCGCTAATCTCGCCGTGATGGGTGAGCGCTTTCAGCGCGCCGATCCCGCGTCCGCCTGGGATAATCGCGGCGTGACGATCGGAGGCGTTCTCACGGCCATGGTTACCCCCTTTGACGCGAACGGACGCGTCGATGAGGGCGCGTTCGCGAACCTGGTCCACTACCTGCTCGATCACGGCAGCGACGGGCTGGTGGTCACCGCCACCACCGGCGAGGCGCCCACGCTGAACGACGACGAGAAGCTGCGCCTGTGGGAGCTGGCCGTCCAGGAGGCCGGCGAGGCCACCGTCATCGCCGGCACGGGGACCTATGACACCGCCCATTCGATCCACCTCACCGAGAAGGCCACCGAGGCCGGCGTGGACGCGGTGCTGGTGGTCACGCCCTACTACAACAAGCCGAACCGCCGCGGTCTGATCGCCCACTTCACCGCCGTCGCCGGCGCCACCGACCTGCCCGTGGTGGTCTACAACATCCCCGGCCGCTGCGTGATCGACATGCCGAACGAGCTGCTCAAGGAGCTGGCGCAGACGATCCCGAACGTGTCCGCCGTGAAGCAGGCGCGGTTCGAGGACGTCGAGCCGATCGACGGCATGGACCTGCTGGCCGGCAACGACGACATGTTCGCCGAGATCCTGGATATGGGCGGCCCCGGCGGGATCCTGGTCGCCTCGCACGTGGTCGGCACCGAGATGCGCCGCATGATCGACGAGCCCGACGCCCGCCAGGAGATCCACGAGTCGCTGAAGGACGTGTTCGAAGCCATGTTCGTCACCGCCAGCCCGGCGCCCGCGAAGGCGGCGCTGAACATGCTCGGCGTCCCGGTGGGGGCACCGCGGCTCCCGCTGGTGGAGGTGTCGGATGAGGAAGCCGCGGTCGTTCGCGGCGTGCTGGAGCGGCACGGGCTGCTGAGCGCGGTTTGAGCGGCACACTCCGTGTCCTGCCGCTGGGCGGACTCGGCGAGATCGGCAAGAACATGACGGTCGTCGAGTACGACGGCCGCATCGTCGTGGTCGACACCGGGCTGATGTTCCCCACGCCGGAACAGCTCGGCATCGACCTCGTGCTGCCGGACTTCAGCTACCTCCGCGAGCGGGCGGAGGACATCGAGGGCATCGTGCTGACCCACGGTCACGAGGACCACGTGGGCGCCCTCCCGTTCGTGCTGCGGGAGATCGGTGCCAGCGCGGTGCCCAACATCTATGGCGGGCCGCTGACCGTGGCGATGGTCCGCTCGAAGCTCGACGAGCACAAGCTCCAGGACATGCCGCTGTACGAGGCCGAGGCGGGGGAGACCTTCGAATGCGGGCCGTTCTCGGTCGAGATGGTGAAGATGGCCCACTCGATCCCGGACTCGCTGGCGGTCGCGCTGACCTGCGAGCTCGGCACGACGCTGATCACCGGCGACTACAAGTTCGACCAGACCCCGGTGGACGGGATCCCGGCCGACGTCGGTCGCCTGGCTGAGATCGGGAGCGACGGGCTGCTGCTCCTGTGCGGCGACTCGACCAACGTGACCCGGCCCGGGGTGTCACCGTCCGAGTCGAGCGTCGGGCCGCACCTCGAGCAGGTGATGTCGCGAATAGACGGCCGGGTCATCGTCACCTGCTTCGCGTCGAACATCCATCGCGTGCAGCAGGTGGTGGACGCGGCGGCCACGCTCGGTCGCCACGTGTCGCTCGTGGGGCGCTCGATGCGCAAGAATGTGAACATCGGCCGCGGGCTCGGGCACATCCACATCCCCGAGGGGATGCTGGTGCCGGTCCGCGAGATCGAGGACTACCCGGACCACAAGCTGGTCGTGATCTCCACCGGCAGCCAGGGCGAGCCGCTGTCCGCGCTGCGGCGGATGGCTCACGGTGACCACCCCCAGGTGTCGCTCCATGGTGGCGACACGGTGATCTTCTCGGCCACCCCGATCCCCGGCAACGAGCGCGCCGTGAACGAGACGATCGACCGCATCTACCACCTGGGCGCCGACGTGATCACGCCCCAGGACGCGCCGATCCACGCCACCGGCCACGGCTGCGCCGAAGAGCTCAAGCTGATGATCAACCTCACGCGGCCGCGCTACGTGCTGCCCGTGCACGGCGACCACCGCCGGCTGCGCGCGCACGCCGAGCTGGCCGAGGCGGTGGGCGTCGACCCCGAGGACATCTTCCGTGGCGAGAACGGCCTGCCGCTCGAGATCGACGAGCGCGGAGCGCGCTTCGGCGAGCGCGAGCAGGCGGGCATGATCTTCGTGGACGGCGTCGACGTGGGGGACATCGAGGACGTGGCCCTGCGCGACCGCCGCATGCTGTCGGCCGACGGCATCTTCATCGTGGTGGCCACGATCTCGGAACAGGACGGCCGCTCGGTGGCGCCGCCCGAGATCATCTTCCGCGGCGTGCCGTTCGCCGACGACGCCGACGGCCTTCTCGACGACATCCGCGAGGCCGTCGACGAGTCGCTTGCCCGCTCGGCCGAGGAGGAGATCAAGGAGATCGATCTGCTCCAGTCGCACCTCCACGACGACGTGGCGCGGTTCGTGTACGAGCGCCTGAGGCGCCGGCCGATGGTCTTGCCGGTGGTCGTGGAGGTCTAGGCCCGGACGGGCTCTTCGGCCGGGCGGCGCGCACGCGAGCCCGGCAGCGTCACAACGAAGCGGGCACCGCCCTCCGGCGGGCTCTCCAGGTGCACCGAGCCGCCGTGGGAGTCGGCCACTGCCTTCACGATCGCCAGGCCGAGACCGCTGCCCGAGCGCGAGCAGGCGGGGATGATCTTCGTCGACGGCGTCGACGTGGGGGACATCGAGGACGTCGC
>DATNBJ010000134.1:0-2596 GCA_035572055.1 Thermoleophilaceae bacterium
CCCGCGCGCGGCGAGAGGCGCGGCAGCGTGGGCCTGCTCCAGGGCTGCGTGCAGCGCGTGTTCTTCAACGACGTGAACGCCGCCACAGCCGCCGTGCTGAGCGCCGAGGGCTTCGACGTGCAGGCCCCGCGGCTGCCGCGCTGCTGCGGCGCGCTCCAGATGCACACGGGCTACGACTCGAGCGACCTGGCGCGCGAGACCATCGCGGCGTTCGAGCGCTTCGACCACGTGGTGGTGAACGCCGCCGGCTGCGGCTCGTCGATGAAGGACTACTGGCACCTGCTGCGCGACGATCCGGACTGGGCCTATCGGGCGCGGCTGTTCTCCGACAAGGTGCGCGACGTCAGCGAGCTGCTGGCCGAGCACGAGCCGCGGGCGCCTCGCCATCCGATCCCGCTCAAGGCGGTGGCCTACCACGACGCCTGCCACCTCGCGCACGCGCAGTCGGTGCGGGCGCAGCCGCGCGAGCTGCTCCGGCAGATCCCCGGGCTCGAGCTGCTCGAGCCGGCGGGCTGGGAGCTCTGCTGCGGCTCGGCCGGCGTCTACAACCTGCTCGAGCCGGAGGCCGCCGACGAGCTCGGCCGGCGCAAGGTGGAGAACCTGCTGGCCACGGGGGCGGAGGCCATCGCCGCGGGGAACCCCGGCTGCGCGATCCAGATCGCGGCCAAGAGCGAGGCGATGGGCAGGCCGCTGCGGGTGTACCACCCGCTCGAGCTGATTCACATGTCGATACAGGGAGGCAGCAGCAATGGAAGCCGTTGAGGTCAGGGGCGCGGAGCAGGTGCTCACGGACGAGGCGCTGGCGTTCGTCGAGGGCCTGCACAGCAGGTTCGAATCGACGCGCCAGGAGCTGCTGCGCGCGCGCGCCGGCCGTGCGCAGAAGCTCCTCGCCGGCGGCACGCTCGACTTCCTCGAGGAGACGCGCGAGATCCGCGAGTCCGACTGGCAGGTGGCCCCGCCGCCGGCCGACCTGCAGGACCGCCGCGTGGAGATCACCGGGCCCACCGAACGCAAGATGGTGATCAACGCGCTCAACTCCGGCGCCAAGGGCTTCATGGCGGACTTCGAGGACTCGAACTCGCCGCTGTGGCGCAACATGATCGAGGGCCAGCAGAACCTCACCGACGCGATCGACGGAACGATCGAGTTCACGAGCCCCGACGGCAAGGAGTACAGCCTGAACGACGAGGTGGCCACGCTGCTCGTGCGGCCGCGCGGCTGGCACCTGCCTGAGAAGCACCTCAAGGTGGACGGCGAGCCGGTGGCGGGCGCGCTCGTGGACTTCGGCCTCTACTTCTTCCGCAACGCGCGCCGCCTGGTCGACAAGGGCAGCGGCCCCTACTTCTACCTGCCGAAGATGGAGTCACACCTCGAGGCGCGGCTATGGAACGACGTGTTCAACCACTCTGAGGACGAGCTCGGGATCGAGCGCGGAACGATCAGGGCCACCGTGCTGATCGAGACCGTGCCGGCCGCGTTCGAGATGGAGGAGATCCTCTACGAGCTGCGCGACCACGGTGCCAGCCTGAACGCCGGCCGCTGGGACTACATGTTCTCGATGATCAAGTGCTTCCGCGATCGGCCCGAGTTCGTGCTGCCCGATCGCAACAGCGTGACGATGACCGTGCCCTTCATGCGCGCCTACACGGAGCTGCTCGTGAAGACCTGTCATCGCCGCGGCGCGCACGCCATGGGAGGCATGGCGGCGTTCATCCCAAGCCGCAGCGACGAGGAGGCCAACCGCAAGGCGCAGGCCAAGATCCACGAGGACAAGAAGCGCGAGACCACCGACGGCTTCGACGGCACCTGGGTCGCGCACCCCGACTCGGTGGGGCCGGCGATGGAGGAGTTCGACGCCGTCCTTGGCGAGCGGCCCAACCAGGTGGAGCGGCGGCGCGACGAGGTCGACGTGTCGGCCGCCGACCTCCTCGACGTGGCCGCGACGCCCGGCGAGATCACTGAGGAGGGCCTGCACAACGACGTGAACGTCGGCATCCAGTACATCTCCTCGTGGCTGCGCGGCAACGGCGCCGCCGGCATCTACGGGCTGATGGAGGACGCGGCCACGGCGGAGATCGCGCGCTCGCAGGTGTGGCAGTGGATCCGCAACGGCAAGTTCACGGTCGAGCACGTGCGGCAGGCCGCCACCGAGGAGCTCGAGCGCATCCGCCAGGAGATCGGCGACGACGAATGGTTCGAGTCGCAGGGCCGTCCGCGCGAATCGCGAATGCTGTTCGAGCAGGTCGCCCTCGCGGACGACTTCCCCGAGTTCCTAACTCTGCCCGCGTACGACTACCTGCTGGAGCACATCGAGCGCTCCTAGCCGTCCTCCTCGTGGAGCGCCGGCAGCTCACCGGCCGGCGCGGGGATCACATCCTCGTCGTCGACCCAGTGAAGCCACCTGTCGCAGGCGTCCACGCGCTTGCGCGCCTCGCGGAGACGCATGTATGCCGGTAGCTCGCGGGTGGTGCCGATCGAGTCGTCGTAAGCCGCCGCGAGTCGTTGCTGCTCTTCCATCGCCGCCTCGAGCTGGCGCGCGGCGCGGGTGTGCTCATCGACCTGCTCGACTGCCGGGTGTTCCAGGGTCGTCATGAGT
>DATNBJ010000135.1:0-6437 GCA_035572055.1 Thermoleophilaceae bacterium
CGCCGACCTCGCCGCGTCTGTCGGAGACGCTCACGTGGAGCAGACTACGGCCTCATCGTGAACCGCCGCCTCAAAAGCATCCGCGATCGCCTGCGCCATGCGTACGGCCGGCCGATCCTCCGTCCGCACCACGCTCCGATCGACGAGCTGATCCTCACGGTGCTGTCCCAGAACACGAACGACCGCAATCGCGACGTGGCCTACGAGCGCCTCCGCGAGCGCTTCTCGACCTGGGCAGAGGTCCGCGACGCCCACGAGGACGAGGTCGAGGAGGCGATCCGGCCGGGCGGCATCTCGCGTGTCAAGGCGGGGCGCATTCAGCAGATCCTGCGGGCGATCGGCGACGACGATCTGTCGTGGCTCGCGGATGGCCCGCTCGACGAGGCCCGCGACTACCTCTGCTCGCTCCCGGGCGTGGGACGAAAGACGGCGGCCTGCGTGCTGTTGTTCAGCTACGGCCGCCCCGACATCCCGGTGGACACCCACGTCTACCGGGTGGGGAGCCGCCTGCGCCTCTGGCGAGAGAAGGCCTCATTCGACGAGGCGCATCTCGAGATCGCCCGCCTCGCGGGCCGTGACGTGACCGGCCAGGACGCCTACGAGATCCACGTCGGGCTGATCCGCCACGGCCGGCGGACCTGCCATGCGCGCAACCCCAGATGCGATGAGTGCCCGCTGCTGAGTCTCTGCCCCTACGGCAAGGCCCGGCTCCGGGGCGGGGCCCCTTAGGTCGCTCAGCAGCTGCGCGCCTTCTCGCCGCTGCAACGGTCCCTGCCGCCGCCGCCGTTCAGCGAGTCCTTCCCATCTCCGCCCGAGAGCCTGTCCCTGCCGACTCCGCCCAAGAGCGAGTCCTTGCCGTCGCCGCCCGAGAGCTTGTCGTCGCCGGTCCCACCGGAGAGCTTGTCCCCGCCATCGCCCCCGCTGAGGCTGTCCTTGCCGGCCTCGCCGTACTCGCGATCGCTGCCGCCGCCGCCGCTGACCTTGTCGTTGCCCGCGCCGGCGCAGATCACGTCGTTCCCGCCGAGCCCACTGATCGTGTCGTTGCCACCGAGGCCGACGATCACGTCAGCGCGCCCGGTGCCCTTGAGCCTGTCCCTGCCGTTCGTGCCGACGATCGTCGCGCGTTTGCCCGCGCAGCGGAGCGTGCGCGGCGTCGCGTTCGGCCCGCCGTTGCCGCCGCCTCCCCCGCCGCCGTCGCCGCCGGGGGCGGCTGGGTCGCCCTCCAAGCGCGCCACCGAGGCGTCGCCGGGGCCATTCGTCGTGCCCTTGCGCCCGGCGACGACGATGCCGCCGTCCGGCTCGAGTGCCACCGCGTTCGCCGCGTCGGTATCGGCGTCGAAGTCGATCAGCTGCTTGCCACCCGTGCTGAACGTCGTGTCGAGCTGGCCCCCCGGCTGCAGGCGCGCCACGGCCATGTCGCCGGACCCGGCGAGCCCGGCGGCGACGATCTTCCCGTCGGGCTGGAGAGCCAGGGCTTTGACGCGTGACGCGCCGGGGAAGCCGACGTCGGTGACGCCGTTCGTCCCGAAGCTCGCATCGGGGGTCCCGTTGGAATTCAGGCGCGCGACCCTGAACTTCTCGCCGACCTGGCCGCCGACGACGTACTTCCCGTCGGCCTGGATCGCGAGCGCCTCTGCAGGGCCGTTCATCCCGAGGTCGCGCACGCCGTTCGGACCCATGTTGCTGTCCGGCACTCCATCGGGGAGCAGGCGTGCGATGAGCATCTCCCCGTCCTTGTTGTTCCCGAAGGCGACGATCTTGCCGTCGGGCTGGATGGCCACCGCGTGGGGCCCGCCACCGCCGGTCGCCACGGTCAGGAGACCCGTCTGCCCCCGCGCGTCGGTGAAGGTCCCGTCGTAGAAGCCGCCCGTCGTGAGCCGGCCGAAGAGCCAGTCCGACCCGAAGCCCTTGAAGCCGACGAAGACGATCTTGCCGCTCGCCTGAACCGCCACGCCGGTGAGGACCCCGCCGAAGTCGACGGTGCGCTGGGAGCTGGAGCTGAACGTCGTGTCGGGCGTTCCGTCGGAATTGCGCCGCGCCACGACGTCGCCAAACGGGGCGGCGGGCTTGTTCGGGTCGATGGTGGTCGTGCCCATCACGATCTTGCCGTCGGGGGCGACCCCGCCGGTTGCCGCTGCCGCGGGAGCACCGGGGTCGAGGAATGACGACCCTCCGGCGGCGAACGTCGTGTCCGTGGCGCCGTCCGGGGTGAGACGAGTGATCACCATGCCGGCGTGTGACACGCCCTGCGGCTGGCCGGTGCCGATCAGGACGATCTTGCCGTCGCCCTGCACGAGGACGCTACCCGCGGAATCCTGGTCGCCCCCGAAGTCGATGACGCGCTTGCCGTCGCCGTCGAAGCTCGGATCGAGATCGCCGGTGAGTCCGATCGCGGAGGACGCCAGCAGAACCGTGGCGGCTGCGGTCAGGCACGCGATGAGAGCTGAGCGCCCGATCCACACGAGTCGAACCTAACCCAGCGCGAACTGGCGTGTCAACGCTCGGGAAACCCCGGCGCGGCGTCGAGAGCGGTGGACGCTCGTGCAAAGATCTGCCATCCTCAGACTCAGATTTCTTTCGACAGGAGGAATGAGTTAGATGGCAAAGACGATCGGCATCGATCTTGGCACGACCAATTCGTGCATGGCGGTGCTCGAAGGCGGCGAGCCGCACGTGATCGAAAACGCCGAGGGAGCGCGTACAACGCCCTCCGTCGTCGCTTTCACCGCGGGTGGCGAGCGTCTCGTAGGCACCGTCGCGAAGCGCCAGGCTGTGACGAACCCCGAGAACACGGTGTTCTCCATCAAGCGCTTCATGGGCCGCAAGGAGGCGGAGGTGAAGGAGGAGGAGAAGATCGTCCCCTTCAACGTTGCTTCGGGCCCGAACGGAGACGCGCGCGTGGACATCGGCGGCAAGCAGTACTCCCCGCCGGAGATCAGCGCGATGATCCTCCAGAAGCTGAAGGCAGACGCCGAGGCGTACCTGGGCGACACCGTGGACAGCGCGGTGATCACCGTTCCCGCGTACTTCAACGACGACCAGCGTCAGGCCACGAAGGACGCCGGCAAGATCGCCGGCCTCGAGGTCAAGCGCATCATCAACGAGCCCACCGCGGCCTCGCTCGCTTACGGCCTCGACAAGGAGACCGACCAGACGATCCTCGTCTTCGACCTCGGCGGCGGCACGTTCGACGTGTCCGTGCTCGAGATCGGCGACGGCGTGTTCGAGGTGAAGGCCACCGCGGGTGACAACCACCTGGGCGGCGACAACTTCGACAAGGCGGTCGTCGACTGGTTGGTGGCCGAGTTCAAGAAGGACCAGGCGATCGACCTGTCCCAGGACAAGATGGCCCTCCAGCGCCTGTACGAGGCGGCGGAGAAGGCCAAGGTCGAGCTCTCGACCACGCAGGAGACCCAGATCAACCTGCCGTTCATCACGGCGGACCAGTCGGGTCCGAAGCATCTCGACACACGGCTCAGCCGTTCCAAGCTGAACGAGCTGACCGCCGACCTGCTCGACCGCACCGTCGGCCCGACCAAGCGGGCGATGGAGGACGCGGGCGTCACCGGCGATTCGATCGACCATGTGGTGCTCGTGGGCGGCATGACCCGCATGCCCGCCGTGCAGGAGCAGGTCAAGCAGGTCACCGGCAAGGACCCGCACAAGGGCGTGAACCCGGACGAGGTCGTGGCCGTCGGCGCCGCGATTCAGGCGGGCGTGCTGGCGGGTGACGTCAAGGACATCCTGCTGCTCGACGTGACCCCGCTGACCCTCGGCATCGAGACCAAGGGCGGCGTGATGACCAAGCTCATCGAGCGCAACACCACGATCCCGACGCGCAAGTCGGAGATCTTCTCGACGGCTGAGGACAACCAGCCGAGCGTGGAGGTCCACGTGCTCCAGGGCGAGCGCGAGATGGCCGCCGGCAACAAGTCGCTCGGCAAGTTCCAGCTCACCGGCATCCCGCCGGCGCCGCGTGGCATCCCGCAGATCGAGGTGACGTTCGACATCGACGCGAACGGCATCCTCGCCGTGGGCGCCAAGGATCTCGGCACCAACAAGGAGCAGAAGATCGAGATCAAGGCCGGCTCGGGGCTCGCCGACGACGAGGTCCAGCGGATGGTGAAGGACGCCGAGGCGCACGCCGAGGACGACCGCCGTCTGCGCGAGCTCGCCGAGGCGCGCAACACCGGTGAGAACGCCGCCTACCAGGCGGAGCGCCAGCTGAACGAGCTCGGCGACTCGGTCGATGCGTCCTCCAAGGAGGAGATCGAGACCGCGATCAAGGACGTGCGCGAGTCGCTCACCTCCGAGGACGCGGCGGAGATCCGCAACAAGACCAGCGCGCTGCAGGAGGCCTTCCACAAGGTGTCCGAGCAGATGTACGCGGCCGCGGCCCAGGCCCAGCAGGGCGCCGACGGCGGGAGCACCACGTCCGAGAACGGCGCGGGTGCCACCGAGGAGGAAGAGGTCGTGGACGCCGAGGTCGTGGACGGTGAGCGAGACTCGTGACTAAGGAGCGACCGGTAACCCAGCAGCCGGAGGGCGGCGAGCCCTCCGGCGAGCAGGACGCTGCCAACGAGCAGGAGATCGTCGAGGCGACCGAGGAGGTCTCGGGTCTCGGGTCTCGGGTCTCGGATATCGAGTCTGAGCGGGACAAGTACCTCGAGCTCGCGCAGCGGACGCAGGCCGACTTCGAGAACTACCGCAAGCGTGCCGCCAAGGAGGCGGCCGCCGCGGGTGGTCGCGCGAAGGCCGGTCTGGTGCGCGAGCTCTTGCCCGTGCTCGACAACCTCGAGCGCGCGTTGCAGCTCGCCGGTAACGGTGGGACGGACGGCGACGCGTTCGTCGAGGGCGTCCGGCTGGTCCACGCCGACCTGGTCGGCGTGCTCCAGCGCAGTGGCGTCGAGTCGTTCGACCCGAGCGGGGAGCCGTTCGACCCCACGCTGCACGAGGCGCTGTCCACCCGTCCGCAGGACGGTGCACATCCCGGAACGGTCGTGGAGGTCGTGGAGAAGGGCTACCGCCTGAACGAGACGATCCTGCGTCCGGCGAGGGTGGTGGTCTCTCAGTAGATGGCCGCCCCCAAGGACCCGTACAAGACCCTCGGGGTCGACAAGAAGGCCTCCGCCGAGGAGATCAAGAAGGCGTACCGCAAGCTCGCGCGCAAGTACCACCCGGACACCAACCAGGGGGACGAGAAGGCGGAGGAGCGCTTCAAGGAGATCCAGCAGGCGTATGCCGTGCTGTCCGATCCGGAGAAGCGCAAGCAGTACGACCAGGGCGGCGGCTTCTTCGGCGGCGGGTTCGATCCGGGCGCGTTCCGCACGGGCGGAGGCCCAGGTGGCGGTGGCGGCTTCGGCGGCTTCGGCGACATCCTGTCCGACCTCTTCGGAGGCGGCGGCGGTGCCGCCCGCAAGCCGGGACCGGAGCGCGGCCGCGACCTCGAGACCGAGGTCCACATCTCGTTCGAGCAGGCGATGGAGGGGGCGCAGGTGCCGGTGGCGGCGCAGGTGCCCTCGTCATGCCCGACCTGTCACGGCACGGGCGCCAAGCCGGGCACGAGCCCGACGGTGTGCCCTCGCTGCCAGGGCCGCGGCATCGAGTCGCAGGGCCAGGGGCTGTTCTCGATCTCCCAGCCGTGCCCCCAGTGCGGCGGCACCGGCACCGAGATCAAGGATCCCTGCCCGACGTGCCAGGGGCGCGGCCAGACCATGCAGGTGAAGCGCTACCGCGTGAACATCCCGGCGGGCGTGAAGGACGGCAGCCGCGTGCGGCTGGCCGCCAAGGGCGAGCCCGGGAGACGGGGTGGCCCGGCGGGCGACCTGTACGTGATCACGCGCGTCTCCGACTCGCCGGTGTTCCGGCGCAAGGGCGACAACCTCGAGGTGGACGTGCCGATCACGATCGTCGAGGCGATCCGCGGCGCCACCGTGGAGGTGCCCACGCTGGCCGGCAGCAAGCGCATCCGCGTGCCCGCCGGCACCCAGCACGGCACCGTGCAGCGGTTGCGCGGCGAGGGTCCGGCGAAGCTGGACGGCAAGGGCCGCGGCGACATCCACTACTGCCTGAACATCGACGTTCCGCGCTCGCTCAGCCGCGAGCAGGAGAAGGCCGTGGACGACCTCGCCGAGGTGATGAACGGTAACCCGCGCGAGCGGCTGTTCACGGGGAGGGGCTAGGCCATGGCAGGGAAGAGGGCTTCGAACCACGACGCGGCCCGCGGCGTCTACATGATCTCGGTGGCGGCCGAGCTGGCGGGCATGCACCCGCAGACGCTGCGGATCTACGAGGCTCGCGGCCTGATCACCCCCAAGCGCTCGAGCGGCAACACCCGCCTCTACTCCCAGGAGGACGTGGAGCGGCTGCGCCGGATTCAGGAGCTGACCTCGGAGCTCGGCATGAACCTCGCCGGCGTGGAGAAGGTGTTCGAGCTC
>DATNBJ010000136.1:0-3334 GCA_035572055.1 Thermoleophilaceae bacterium
TCAACGAGCATCTCCCGCGCCGTCGCCGCTACGCCCGCCAGCGCGATGCCCTCTTCGTCCGCGAGGAGATCTGCGAGTCCATTGCGGACCGCTTCGTGATCATCGACTAGGAGGACTCGGATGCGACTGGCTTGCACGTCCCGAGAATCGCCGACGAAGCGCCGAGCGCCCATCCGGGCGTCCCCGTATTCCCCCCCGGGGTGACCCCCAATTCCGCCTGAGGCCCCTACGGCCTGACGTGCCGCTCGTACCAGGCGTAGGTCTCGGCCAGCCCGCGCTCGAGCTCCCAGCGCGGCTCCCAGCCGAGCTCGGAGCGGATCGCCGCGGAGTCGAGCCACTGCCGGTCGATCTCGCCGTGGGGCTTGCCCTCGCCGGCGATCTCCGGCTCGACGTCGCGGCCCGTCGCCGCGATCAGCCGCTGCACCAGCTCGAGCACCGACAGCGGCTGCCCGTTGCCCGCGTTCCACGCTCGCCCGTACAGCTCCCGGCGATCGAGCGAGCGCGCCACCGCCAGGTACGCCTCCACCGCGTCGTCCACGTAGAGGTAGTCGCGCTCCGGAGTGCCGTCCGAGCGGATCACCGGCCGCTCGCCTCGCAGCAGCGCGTGGACCGTGTCCGGCACGATCCGGCTGAGGTTGAAGTCGCCGCCGCCGTACACGTTCGCCAGCCGCGTGACCGCCACGGGCAACCCGAAGGTGGCCGCGTACGAGCGGGCGAGCATGTCGGTGCACGCCTTCGAGACGTCGTACGGATAGCGCGGCTGCAGCGGCAAGTGCTCGCGGTAGGGCAGCTCGTCGTGGTCGCCGTAGGCCTTGTCGGAGGAGGCCACCACCACGCGCTCCACGGGATCGCCCACCTCGCCCGTGGCGCGGCACGCCTCGAGCAGCGTGTAGGTGCCGCGGATGTTCGTCTCGAAGGTCGAGAGCGGCGAGCGGTTGGCGATGCCCACGATCGTCTGCGCCGCCAGGTGGAACACGGTGCGCACGTCCTGCTCGTTGATCACCCGCAGCAGCGACTCGTAGTCGTTCAGGTCGGCGAGCACGACCTCGCAGCGGCCCTCGAGCCCCTCGACCCTGAAGTAGGAGAGCGACGGCACGTCGCGCCGCAGCGCCACCACCTTCTCGCCGTCGTTCAGCAGGCGCTCCACCAGATGCGCGCCGATGAACCCCTCGGCGCCGGTCACGAGCACGCTCATGTCTCCACCAGGGCGCGCCAGGGAGCCTCGCCGCGCTCCCACAGCTCGTTGAGCAGCAGCGTGTCCTTGTAGGTGTCCATGCAGTCCCAGAACCCCTCGTGCCGGAACGCGTACAGCTCCCCCGAGTCCGCGAGCCGCTCGAGCGGCGCGCGCTCGAGCACGTCGCCGGGCCCGATCGAGTCGAGGGCCCGCGGCTCCATCACCATGAAGCCCCCGTTCACCCAGGTGTCGAGACGAGGCTTCTCCCGGAAGCCGTCCACGCGGCCTTCATCGGAGAGCTCCGCCACGCCCCAGGGGCTGGCCGGACGCACCACGGTGATCGTGGCGGCGCCGCCCCGCTGGGCATGGAAGCCCAGCAGCTCGCGCAGGTCGATGTCCGCCACGCCGTCGGCGTAGGTCAGGCAGAACGTGCCGGCGCCGAGCTCCTCGCGCGCAAGATGCACCCGGCCGCCGGTCGGCGTGTCGGCACCGGTGTCGAGGCAGCGCACGTCCCACGCGAGCGTCTCGGCGAACCGCTCCACCGCGCCGTGCCCGTTGCCCGTGAGCAGCAGGAAGCGGCGGAACCCCTGGGCGGCGTAGAGCGACATCACGTGCCAGAGCACGGGCCGGCCGCCGATCTCGACCAGCGGTTTCGGCAGCTCCTCGCCGCCGGCGCGCATGCGCGTGCCCTTGCCGCCGCAGAGGATTGCGACTAACGGAAGGACGTCATCCACCGGCGACGGCCGGCAGGATGGTGACCTCGTCACCGTCTTCCACGGTGGTGTCCAAGCCGTCGAGGAAGCGGATGTCCTCGCCTTCGACGTAGACGTTCACGAAGCGGCGCAGGTCGCCGTCCTCGGCGATCCGCTCGCGCAGGCCCTCGAAGCGCTCGTACAGGCCGTCGAGCACCTCACCGACCGTCGAGACGTCCTCGACGCTGGCCTCCGACTCGCCGCCCGTGACGCTGCGGAGCTGGGTTGGGATCTTGACCGTGACCGGCATTGGCGCGCCTATCTTAGCCCGGGAACGAGCGGTTTTCCCCGCTCATCCGGCCCGGACGTGGTCACGTTCGACGGTCTGCTCGAAGTCGTCCAGCCGCGGATCGATCTCGAACGCCTCGAAGCTGTCGCGCACCGCGTCGAGGGTCTTCAGACCGTCGCCGGTGATCACGAGAACCACTCGCTCGTCCCTGTCGATGTCGCCCCGCTCGGCCAGCTTCGCCAGCACCGCGGTGGTCACGCCGCCGGCCGTCTCCGTGAAGATGCCGGTGGTCTCGGCCAGGAGCCGGATGCCCTGGCGGATCTCGTCGTCCGACACCGCGTCGATCGAGCCGCCGCTTCGCCGCGCCAGGTCGAGCGCGTAGGGCCCGTCCGCCGGGTTGCCGATCGCGAGCGACTTGGCGATGCCCGCCGCGCGCACCGGCTTGCAGAAGTCGTGTCCGGCCTGCCACGCCTCGGCCACCGGCGCGCAGCCGGCGCCCTGAGCGCCGTTGAACACCGGCACCGTGCCGTCCTCGATCAGGCCGACCTCGATCCACTCCTCGAAGCCGCGGGCGATCTTGGTGAACAGCGAGCCCGAGGCGATCGGCACCACGAGCCGGTCCGGCAGCCGGAAGCTGAGCTGCTCGGCGATCTCGTAGCCGAGCGTCTTCGAGCCCTCCGCGTAGTAGGGCCGCACGTTCACGTTCACGAACGCCCACTCGCGCTCCGCCGACAGCTCGGTGCAGAGCCGGTTCACGTCGTCGTAGCTGCCGCGCACCTTCACGAGGTTCGTCCCGTACACGCCCGTGGCGAGCACCTTCTGCTCCTCGAGGTCCGACGGGATGAAGACGTATGCCTCGATTCCCGCGGCGGACGCGTGGGCCGCGACCGAGTTGGCGAGGTTGCCGGTGGACGCGCAGGCCACGGTCTTGTAGCCCAGCTCGATCGCCTTCGCGAGCGCGACGCTGACCACGCGGTCCTTGAAGGAATGCGTGGGGTTGGCCGTGTCGTTCTTGACGTAGACCTCGCGCAGCCCCAGCCGCTCCGCCAGCCGGTCGGCCTTGATCAGCGGCGTGGTGCCGGTGGTCAGCGGGCTGGCGGGCTTCCCGGAATACGGCAGGAAGTCCTGATAGCGCCAGATCGACCGCGGACCGGCCTGGATCTTGCGGCGGGTGGCCTC
>DATNBJ010000137.1:0-3358 GCA_035572055.1 Thermoleophilaceae bacterium
CAAGCGGATGGTCACCGCGCCCTGCAGCAGATCGCTCGCCCCGCTCGCTTCTTCGACGCGCGTCAGCACCGCGGTGCGATCGGCGTCCTTGGCCCGCTGGCCGAACACGTAGCCCTCGAGATTGCGGGCGAGCCGGATGCGGGTGGAGAGGACGATGCTGCCCTTCGGCCCGGACGCGTCGAGCCAACCCATGCCGCCGTCGGGGAGGAGGGAGAGGTCGATCATTCGAGCACCCGGATGCGGTCGCGCAGCTCGGCGGCGAGCTCGAAGTTCTCGTTCTCGACGGCCCGGCGCAGCTGCTCCTTGAGCTCGAGCAACTGGAGCCGCGGGTCGGTGGCGCCATCCGCTCCCGGCGGGGCGTAGCGCTCGCCCACGTGCTGGCTGGAGCCGTGCAGCCGGCGCAGCAGGTCGCGCAGGTGCGGCGCGAAGGAGTCGTAGCACTGCGAGCAACCCAACCGTCCCGACTCCCGGAAGTCTTTGAGCGTGCTCCCGCAGGCGGCGCAGCGCAGGCCATCGGCGGGGGTGGGCAGGACATTCCCGCCCTTCCCGATCATCCCCTGCAGAAAGCCGCCGAGCGGCGTCTTGAGCACCGAGGCGCCGGTCTCGACACCCTTCTGCTGTGCGCACTGCTCGCACAGGTGGAGCGTGACTTTTGTGTCGTGCTCCACTTGCGTCAGGTTGATGACCGCGTCGCGCTCCTTGCAGTTGTCGCACATCATCAGGGTATCGCGTCCACCGATCCGACCGCCACCAGGCGACCGTCCTCGAGCATCAGGATCCGATCCGCCCGTCCGGCGAGCTGCCGATTGTGGGTGACGACGACCACCGCGGTCTCGTACTCCCGGGCCAACCGAAAGAATACCTCGTGCAGCCGGTCCGAGTTAGCGTGATCCAGGTTGCCCGACGGCTCGTCCGCGAGCACCAGGCTGGGGTCGTGCACCAGCGCGCGCGCCACGGCACAGCGCTGCTGCTCGCCCCCCGACAGCTCGGCCGGCCGGTGCGTCATCCGCCCCGCGAGCCCCACGAGGGAGAGCAGCTCCTCGGACCGGGAGCGGGCCTCGCGCTGCCCCATCCCCCCGATCAGGAGCGGCATCATCACGTTCTCCAGCGCGGAGAATTCCCGCAAGAGATGATGGAACTGAAAGACGAAGCCCAACTTCGTGTTCCGCAGCTCGGCCAGGGCGTTGGCGTCCAGGTCGGCGTAGCGGGAGCCGTCGAGCCAGACATCGCCGCCGGTGGGCCGGTCCAGGGCGCCGAGCAGATGCAGCAGTGTGCTCTTGCCGGCTCCGGAGGTGCCGACGATGGCGACGAACTCGCCGCGGTGCACCTCGAGCTCCACCGCGCGCAGCACTTCGAGCGGCTGCCCGTCGCCGCCGGCGAACACCTTGCGCACGCCCCGAGCCTCGAGCAACGCGGTCATTCGTAGCGAATCGCGGTGACGGGATCGAGCCGCGCCGCCTGCATCGAGGGATACAGCGGGGCGAGCGTGGCGATGACGAGGCTCGCCCCGATCACGAGCAGGACATCGAGCGGCTGCGTGTGCACGGGGAGATGGTCGATGAAGTAGATCGACGGATCGATCGGAATCCAGTGGCCGCGATTCAACATCCCCCCGAGCACCAGGCCCAGCACCACGCCGAGCCCCGTGCCGGTGAGCCCGACCAGGATCCCCTGCGCCAGGAAGATCCGGCGGATCGACGCCTGCTTGAGCCCCATCGCGAGCAGAATGCCGATCTCGCGTGTCTTGTCGCGGACGACCATCGTGAGCGTACCGACCACGTTGAACGCGGCCACCACACAGATGAGGAACACCACGAACGCCATCGCGAGTTTCTCGAGTTTCAAGGCCGAGAACAGCGAGGCGTTCTGCGACTGCCAGTCGAGCGCGCGGTACGGGTAGCCGAGCCGCGCCTCGAGGGCCATGCCGAACGGCTGCGCTTGCTCCGGCTCGGCCAGCCGGACCTCGAGCCCGGTCACCGCGGTGTCGAGCCCCGCGAAGCGTTGCGCCGCCCGGCGGTCGAGCGCGACGTAGCTGTTGTCGTACTCGTACATGCCGGTGTCGAAGATCCCCGTCACCTCGTAGCGATGGAACTTGGGCACGTAGGCGCCGACGCTGGGGTTGAACTTGGCCCCGGCCGGAGCGACGAGCGTGACGACGGTGCCCGGGAACGCCGTGAGCTTGGAGGCGAGCCGGGTGCCGAGGGCGATCCCGCCCTCCACGTCGGAGCGCGTGGTCTTGAACGTCAGGTCGCCCTTGGTGAAATGCCGCGCGAAGGTCGTCACGGCGCGGCCGGCGGTGTCGGGATCGACGCCGTACACCACGACGCCCTCGGCGTAGTCATGCCCGGCGGAGATGAGGCCCTGCGTCAGCACGAACGGCGCCGCCGCGGTCACGCCTGGCGCGCGGCGCACCTCGCCCAGCACCTTGCGCCAGTCGTCGAGCTTGAGGCCCTCGCCGTAGGTCAGGACCCGGAGATGGGGATTCGCGACCAGGATCTTGTCGCGCAGATCCGCCTGGAGCCCGTTCATCACGCCGAGCACCACGATCAGCGCCATGACGCCGACCGTCACCCCGCCCACGGCGATGACGGTGATGAGGGAGAGCAGCCGCGACGCGCGGCGGCTCCGCAAGTAGCGCAGGGCGACGTGCAGCTCGAACCGGGAGATCATTCGGGCCGGAGCATCGGAAAGAGGATGACGTCGCGGATGTGCGACTGGTCCGCGAGGATCATGTGCAGCCGGTCGAGCCCCAGCCCGACGCCGCCCGTGGGCGGCATGCCGTACTCGAGGGCCCGGATGAAGTCCTCGTCCAGCTGCTGCGCCTCGGCGTCGCCCGCCGCGCGCAGCCGCGCCTGCTGCTCGAAGCGACGGCGCTGCTCCTCGGGGTCGTTCAGCTCGCTGAAGGCGTTCGCCAGCTCGCGTTTCTGGATGAAGAGCTCCCAGCGCTCCACGCGCGTCGGGTCGCCGCGCTTGAGCTTGGCGAGCGGCGACAGCGCCACGGGATAGTCGAGCACGAACGTCGGCTGGACCAGCGTGGGCTCGACGTAATGCTTGAACACCTCGTCCACGAGCTTCGCCCCCGACAGCTGCTCGACGTCGGCGACCTCCTTGCGCTGCAGCGCCGCGCGCAGCTCGGTCTCGCTCGCGCGCGCCAGGTCGATGCCGGCCGTCTCGCGCACGAGGGCGTGGTAGTCCTTGCGGGCGAACGGACGCTTGAAGTCGAGCGTCGCCCCGTGCCGCTCGAGCGTCGTGGTGCCGAACAGCTCCTGCACCATCCCGGACAGCATCTCCTCCGTGAGCTGCAGCATCACGTCGTAGTCGGCATAGGCCTGGTACCATTCGGCCATGGTGAACTCGG
>DATNBJ010000138.1:0-4131 GCA_035572055.1 Thermoleophilaceae bacterium
GCGAGCACGTGGCTGCCGTAGACGGCGAAAATCGCGGCGATCACGAGCGCACCGACGAAGCGCTCGTGGCCGAGCCGCCTGCGGCGGAGGACGGCACCAACGGCCAGCAGCGCCGCGAGGACCAGAGCGACGATCCGGCCGGGGCTCATGGGGTGGCGAGCCTCACGACGCTCTGAGCCTAGTGGCGATCGCCCCGTCCATGGCGGCGGCGGCCCGCTCGGCGTCCTCGTGCGACGCGAAGACGCCGAACAGCGTGGGACCCGAGCCGCTCAGGCCGGCGCCCAGCGCGCCCGTCTCGATCAGTGAGTCGATCCCCTGCTGAAGCTTGGGGCGCAGCGACAGCGCCGCGGGCTGCAGGTCGTTCTCGAGCGCGCCGGCGAGCTGCTCGACCGAGCCACCGGCGAGATCGCGGAGCCGGCCGGGTTCCAGGTGCTCGCGCGTGGACGGCAGACGGTCCGCCTCGGCGTAGACGTCGGCGGTGCGGAGCCCACGGCGGCTCGGCAGGAGCACGAGCGCCATCGCGGGCAGCGCCAGCGGCTCCACCACCTCGCCCGCGCCGGTGACGAGCGCGTGCGCCGGCTCCACCTGGCTCGGCACGTCCGCCCCGATGCCGGACGCGAGGTCGCGCAGCTCCACCAGGTCGAGCGGCCGCCCGGCGAGCTCGTTGGCGGCGCGCAGGGCCGCGGCGGCGTCGGCGCTGCCGCCGCCCATCCCGCCGGCCACTGGGATGCGCTTGTCGATCTCGACCTGGAGCGGCGGCAGGCCCGGATCGACCTGGTCGCGGAAGAGGCGGAGCGCGGTCTCAACGAGGTTGTTCCCGTGGACCCCCTCGCAGATCACGAGGTCGTTCCCGGTCTCGCTGGCGCTGAGCTGGAGGTCGTCGGCCAGCTCGAGCGAGGCGAACAGGGAGCAGATCTCGTGCAGGCCGTCGGCGCGGCGCGGGCCGACCTGGAGCACGAGGTTCACCTTCGCGGGCGCGCGCTCGCGAATCATGAGGAGGCGAGCTGCTCGGCGAGCCTGGTGAAGTCGGATGGGGCGAGCCGCTCGGCGCGGGCGTCGGCGGGCTGGCCGATCTGCTCGAGCGCGGCACGCGCACGGTCGCGGATGTCCGGCGGCGCGGCGGGCGCCAGCGCCAGCGAGCCGGGCAGCGCCTTGCGGCGGTGGGCGAAGGCGGCGTGGACGAGATCGACCACCTCGCGCGACGGCGGTGGCGAGGTGCGGCGGAGCACCACCAGCGCCGACTCCACGTTCGGCACGGGGTGGAAGACGTTTGGCGACACCTTCCTCGAGACGCGCACGTCGGCAGAAAGCTGCGCCAGCACCGACGTCGCGCCGTAGGTCTTCGACCCGGGCGCCGCCGCCAGCCGCTCCCCCACCTCGCGCTGGACCATGGCCACGCAGAGCGTGGCGCCGGGCAGCTCCTCGAGCGACTTCAGGATCACCGTGGCCGCCACTCCGTAGGGCAGGTTGGCCACGACCTTGCCAGGCGACGGCTGGAGGGTCGCGTAGTCGAGCGCCACGGCGTCGGCCACGTGCAGCGCCGTGTTCTCGTGCGGGTCGAGAGCATCTCTCAGCGCGGGTTCGAGCGACTGGTCCACCTCCACCACATGGAGGTAACCCACGCGCGGGGCCAGGTATTCGGACAGCACGCCGAGGCCGCCGCCGACCTCGAGGACCACGTCGGCCGGGTCGAGCTCCGCCGCCCGCCCGATCACTCCGAGGATGTTGTCGTCGATCAGGAAGTTCTGGCCGAGCTCGCGGTTGGGGCGCACGCCGAACTCGCGGATGCGGCGCAGGCTGGCCTGCCGCGTGCGCGGCTCGTCGGTCACCACCCGAACACCCGGGCGGCGTTGCGCTCCACCGTGGACTCGAGCGCCGAGTAGGGCACGTCGCGCAGTCCCGCGAGGAACTCGGCGGTGAGGACGACGTTCGCCGGCTGGTTCGGCTTGCCGCGCACCGCCTGGGGCGCGAGGTAGGGCGAGTCCGTCTCCACGAGCAGCAGCTCGTCCGGCAGGTCGCGCGCCGCCGCCCGCAGCTCCTCGGCGTTCGGGTAGGTCACGTTGCCGGCGAACGAGCACAGGTAGCCGCGGTCCACGCACTCGTCGATACGGCCTGGCGCCGAGAAGCAGTGCAGGATCACGGTGAGCTCGTAGGCGCGCTCGCGCAGGATGTCGAACGTGTCGTTCTCGGCCTCGCGCGTGTGGATCACGAGCGGGAGCTGCGTGCGCGCCGCCAGGTCGATCTGGGCCTCGAAGGCGCGGCGCTGGTCGTCGCGGGGGGCGTGGTCGCGGTAGTAATCGAGCCCCGTCTCGCCGATCGCGCGCGCGAGCGGGTGCGCGGCGGCGCGCTCGATCGGCTCGATGTCAGCCGCGGTCCAGCCCTCGGTGTAGTGCGGGTGGCGGCCGACGATCGCGAACACGCCGTGCTGCTCCTCGGCGGCGGCGAGTGCATTGTCGATCGACTCGTCGTTCATGCCGACCGTGGCCAGGCGAATCACGCCGGCCTCGAGCGCCTTCTCGACCAGCTCCCCGGCGTCGGCCTTGCAGGAGTCGAGGTGGCAGTGGGTGTCGACCACGGCTACGCCGCGGCGGTCTCGATGCGCGGGAACAGCGGCGCGAGATCGCTCACCTGCGCACCGCCGGGCCGCGCGCCGTATTCAGCCGAGTCGAGCCCAAGATCCGGCTGGCCGAGCGCCTGCAGCAGCCGGTCCGCGGTGTCGGGCATGTAGGCGGACAGCAGCACCGACACGCTGCGCAGCCCCTCAGCGAGCGAGTAGAGGATCTGATCGATCCGCTGGGCATTGGCCTCGTCCTTGGCGAGCTTCCACGGCTCCTCGTCCTGGACGTAGCGGTTGAGCCGGCGCACGGCCTCCCAGATCTCCTCGAGCGCACCGGTGAGGTCGACCGCGTCGAGCCGCTCGGACACGCGCCCGGGGAGGCCGCTCAGCTCGTCCAGCTCGGCGGGCGTCGCGTCTGGCACCACGCCGGCGCGGTAGCGGCCGATCATCGCCAGGCTACGGCTGGCCAGGTTGCCGTACTCGTTGGCCAGCTCGCTGTTGTAGCGCTCCTCGAAGCCGGCGGCCGAGATCGAGCCGTCGTTGCCGAAGCGGACCTCTCTGAAGATGTAGTAGCGCAGCGTGTCGGTGCCGAAGCGGTCCATCACCTCGAACGGGTCGATCACGTTGCCGAGCGACTTGGACATCTTGTGCTCGTCCATCAGCAGGTAGCCGTGGATGAAGATGCTCTTCGGCACCTCGATGCCCGCGGCCATCAGCATCGCCGGCCAGATGACGGCGTGGAACTTGAGGATGTCCTTGCCGATCAGGTGTCGCGCCGGCCAGTAGCGGTCGGTGAGGTCCTCGCCCGGGCGCGCGTAGGAGAGCGCCGTGTAGTAGTTGAGCAGCGCGTCGATCCAGACGTAGATCACCTGCGACTCGTCCCAGGGCACGGGCACGCCCCAGCGCAGGCGGGCGCGGCTCAGCGAGATGTCGTTCAACCCCTGCTTGATGAAGGACAGCGCCTCGTTGTAGCGGGACTCGGGCGTGACCCACTGCGGGTTGTCGGCATAGAGCTTCTCGAGCGGCTCCTGGAAGGCGGAGAGCTGGAAGAACCAGTTGTCCTCCTTCTCCCGCTCGAGCTCGATGAGGTGGATCGCGCACTTGTTGCCGTCCACCAGCTCGGCGTCGGTCTTGAAGTCGGCGCAGCGGGGGCAGTAGTAGCCCTCGTAGGTGCCCTCGAACACGTAGCCGTTGTCGTGGATCTTCTGCACGACCTCCTGGACCTTGGCCTCGTGCTCGGGATCGCTCGTGCGGATGAAGAAGTCGTTGGTGGCGTTGATCCGCTGCACGAGGTCGCGGAAGCGCTCGGAGTTCTTGTCGGCCAGCTCGCGCGGGCCGACTCCCAGCCGCTCGGCCGCCTGCGCCACCGGCTCGCCGTGCTCGTCGGTGCCCGTGAGGAAGAAGACGTCCTCGCCGCGCTGGCGCATGTGGCGCGCCAGGATGTCGGCGGCGATCGTCGTGTACGCGTGGCCCAGATGGGGCTCTGCGTTCACGTAGTAGATGGGCGTTGTGACGTAGTACGACATGGACGGTCGATGCTACTTACAGACAAACAGGCGCTGAGGCCTGGTGTC
>DATNBJ010000139.1:0-2629 GCA_035572055.1 Thermoleophilaceae bacterium
CTGGACGTGCGCGAGCAGGCGCTCGACGAGTTCTCCGACGACGAGGGCTTCGCGGTCGTTGTCCTGGCCGACGTGATCGAGCACCTCGACGACCCCGTGGCCGCGATCGACCACTGCCAGGGGCTGCTCGCGCCCGGCGGCGTGCTCTGCGTGGTCACGCCGGATCCGTCGTCGCGCACCGCGCGTCTCGCGGGCCGCCGCTGGTGGGGCTACCTGCCCGCGCATACCTACCTGCTGCCCCGCACCACGCTGCGCGAGCTGCTGAGCGCGCGCGGGCTGATCATCTCGGAGGACGTGCCGCTGGTGCGTTCCTTCGCGCTTCGCTACTGGGTTGGAGGCCTGGCGGAGCGCAGTGGGGGAAGTGCGGCGCGCGCCGTCGGGTGGCTGCGCCGCAGCCGGTTTGGGCGGGCGACCGTCTCGATGTCGCTCGGGGACGAGCGCGTGGTGCTGGCACACCGCGTCGAGCCGATCGCTCCGCCCGAGCCGCGCGTGACCGACCGCGGCGGCGACCAGAAGGTCCACATCGTGCTGCCGGCCTACAACGCCACGCGCACGATCCCGCTCGTGGCCGCCGCGATCCCCGTGCAGGCCGCCGACCGCGCGCTGCTCGTGGATGACGCCAGCCCCGACGAGACGTCCACGGTGGCGCTGCGCGAGGGGTTCCACGTTCTCCGCCACCCGGCCAACCGCGGCTACGGCGCGAACCAGAAGACCTGTTACACCCGCGCCGCCATCGACGGCGCCGACATCGTGGTGATGGTCCACGCCGACAACCAATACGACCCCGCGCTCGTCGCCGACATGGTCCGGCCGATCGAGGAGGGCTTCGCCGACGTGGTGATCGGCTCGCGCCTACTCGAGGACGAGACCATCGCCGGGGGGATGCCGCGCTGGAAGTGGATCGGCAACCGGCTCCTCACCGGCCTCGAGAACCGCGGCTTCCGGCGCCGCTTCTCCGAGTACCACACCGGCTATCGGGCCTTCTCCGTCGACTTCCTGCGCTCGATCCCGTTCCACCGGAACAGCGACGGCTTCGTCTTCGACCAGGAGATCTTCGCCCAGATGGTCGCCCGTGACGCGCGCGTGGTCGAGCTGGCGATCCCCACCCGCTACTTCCTCGAGGCCTCCAGCGTCTCGTTCACCACCAGCGTGAACTACGGCCTGCGCACCCTCTCCGTCCTCGCCCGCTACCGGCTCGACGAGCGGCGTCAGAACTGGCCGCTTCTGCGGCCGCCGGCGGCGCGGCTGTCCGAGCCCAAGGCGGATCTCGTCGCTCAGCCCTCCCACGAGGATTCCGAGCGCGGCGAAGACCGCCAATAAGGCCACACCCGGCCGCAGCTTCGACACGTAGCCGTTCACGCGCCTGCCGCCGGTGGCCGAGTAGGTGTGGCGGTTGATCACCACGGCGGCGCGCCACTGGCCGGCGGAGTTGATCCGGATCGAATAGGAGTTGCTGAGGCCGGCGAGCACGCGGTTGCCGGTGAGCCCGACCGTGGCCCAGGCCTGAAGCGTCATACCCCGGGCGAGGCTCGCAGGCGAGGGCGGGCGCATGATGATCGAGGCGCCCGAGCCGTCGAACCCGGCGGCCGTGTCCGAGTCGCGCTTGAGCAGGCCGGGCACCTGCTGCTTCACCAGCTTGCCGTAGATACCAGCGACCGTGCCCGCCGAGTTGTAGGCATAGCTGCCCTTGGGCTCGTCGAGGCGCCAGTAGTCGATAAGCCCAGGTGTCTTCTTGAGCGAGGGCTTGTAGGGGTACCCGAAGCCGTCGCCCGTCCGGCGCTGGATCTGCAGCTCGTGGGCGGTCAGTGGACGGTTGTAGATCGCCACCTCGTCGATCGTTCCCGACCAGCCGGCGCCGTTGCCCACGCCGCCGCCCACCGTGAAGAACCCGGTGCTGGGGTCGGGCTGCCCCGGCGCCCGCGTGGAGGCGACCTCGGCGCCGTCCACATACAGCCGCAGCCTCTTGCCGTCGTGCGTCAACGCCACGAACCTGGCCGCCGCTCCGTCACGTGTGTGGCTCGCCGCGACGGAGACGCGCACTATGGCGACCAGCGTCAGGAACACGCCGAGCAGCGCGAGCACGTGACCTGGCTTCAGGCCACTGCTCGCGAGGCGGCTGCGCGCGGCCGGAATCATCGCGATGAGCGCTGCCACAGCGCCCAGAGCGAGCAGGACCTCGAGAGCTCCGAACTGGGCCACTGGCAGCACCAGCACGAGCAGCGCGATCGCGGCGATGCCGGTGATCAAGAGCTCGCGGCGATGACGCGTCTCGCGCCACGGCAGATAGCGCTTCAGTGAGAGCACGGGGTGCTCCACCACCACCCAGCTCAGCCACGCGATCAGGAGCGTCGGCGGAATCGCCAGCAGGAGCCAGCAGATCGTGACCGGCACGCCGGTGTCGCGGCTCAGGTACACGGGGGTGCCCCAGCGCGCGAGCTGCTCGATCACCGCCAGGTGCCAGAGGAAGATCGCGTAGGAGATCAGGCCGATCCAGACCATCAGCCGGTTGGCGAGGAAGCGGCGCACCAGGCCACGGTCCTGACGCCCGAACACGGCGGGGATCAGCAGCGCCAGTGAGGAGAGGGCGTACAGGTAGTGGTCGGTGATGATGTAATTCGCGTCGGCGCCG